>JAUYCD010000137.1 GCA_030692375.1 Candidatus Latescibacter sp.
CGGTACAATCCTTTATTTGTACCAACCCAGAGATAACCATATTTATCAAAAGACAAACCCCACACATTATCAGAATTTAAATCATATACCCAAGAAGGATGAACCCACCAATCCGGAGCATACGTTTTCCAGGCATAACTATCGAAACTGGTAATACCAATATTCGAACCAAACCATTTGACATTATTCCTGTCTATTGAAATGGCTCTACAAAAACCTGTTATACCGGTAATATCGGATTTAAAAGTGAGTAAAGAATTTCTATCATAGAAAATAATTACACCTCCCCCTCCTACCCATATATTGTAATTATTGTCAATAGCTAATGAACCTAATTCTATAGGATCCATAGGCAAAATGTTTGGAGAGACAGATGAATAAGGGCGAATAATTTTTCGCAAAGCATTACCAGAAACATTCCATATAATGTTATTATCTTGAATATCATTCAAAAGTACTATACTTGAACCAATATAATAACCAGATGTAGAATATATTACTTTCCATTTTCCGCTTTGATCCTTCATAACGATATGGAATTCATCGATGGAATTCTCTCTTGAATTAGTTGTATACGTTTCCATCACCCCAATGAGAACCGTATCATAGGCATCAACAGCAATGGAATTAATCCGACCCGCATAATATAAATTCCCCGGTTGATCGCCAGACAAACCCAGGGTATCACGGTCATAATTAATCCATCGAGAACCGTCAAAGGCGCTGATATTATATCTTCTAGCCTCCATATGATTTGGACCAAAAACCCCAAGATTATCACCTCCGATAGAACCAATCCATTTAACCCCCCGATGATCAATGGTGATTGTAGAGATACTGTTATCCGCCAAACCATCTGCCGTAGTAAAAACCTTGAAAGTTTTCTTTTTTATATCCCAGAGAACCACACCTCCATTCGTTCCGACCCAGAGGGAATCTCCTTCAATAGCTATGGCATTTACTACATCCAGACTATCGATATGAGTAAGATACGGGGTCCATATACCTTCGGCGAAGGCATTGCCATATAATAAAAGAAGCAATGTCGAAATAATAATTGTTCTCATCGTTTTCATGGCTTCACCTCCGGAAAAACTTCAGTCTACTATTTACTGCAGAAGACAAAAATAATTCCGTATTTCGGAACACATTATTTTTGCAGGGGTTCAGCATGCTGAACCCTTACATCCTTCATATTTCATATTTCAGATTTCAGACTTCTTTTCTCGCCCAGTTTTCTAGCCAGCGGTAGTGCGGGGGCAGATACGCGCTTTTGGTTTCGGCGGCGATGCCGCTCAGTTTGGCGAGCATCTGTCTTTCCTCGGTCGAGAGGGCCGGTTTGTAGGCTGACCGGAGATTGACTTTCACCTCCTCCATGGTATTCATGGCCGGCATGGCGCAGTCCACCTCGGGGATCTGGTACACATAGCGGAGCATTGCCTGGGCGATTTGGACATCGCCTTTTTTCAACAAGTCCTGTTTTTTGGCAAGCTCGACCATGTGGTCGCTCCCCATGGGTTTTATCCCGAGGATACCGAGCCGCATCTTCTCGCAGCGGGGAATGAACGCGGTGTAATCGTTGTCGGTGTAGCCCTTCTTGTCGGTGAAATACCCGTTGTTGTGGTGGAAGTTGAACGGCAGCATCACATAATCGAGAGTGTCGCCGTACTGGTCGAGGTATTTCGTCATCTGGTTTACATCATGGGTAACGACGCCGATAGAACGTATTTTCCCGGCCTTTTTGTTCTTGTCCAGGAGCGCTATCCGCGTGTCGTTCACAGTATAGGTCCGGTAGCAGTCGATGTAATCGGTCTGGAATTTCACCAGGGCGCCGTCTATCTCTTCCTGCGCTTTGTCGTCTGTCAGAACCAGACAGACAGAGACGACCGTATTCTTACGGAATCCCTTGAGGCTTCTCCCCATCGGCTCGAACTGGAGATAACCGCTGTGATCGTACACATCGAAAAAATTGATCCCGCCTTCATACCCGGCTTTGATCATCTGGTCGCGGAGTTTGGGATTTGCCTGGCATTCCTTTTTCAGGTGCGAACCGAACCCCAGCATGGATACCTCGATTCCGGTCTTCCCCAGCACCCGCCGTGGAATGGAGCCCTGTGCAGCGGAACCGGCGCTCCGCATGACTGAACACCCTGCGATGGGTAGGGTTGCGGCTGTTCCGATGCCTTTCAGAAAAGTTCTACGCTTCATGTTTTTCCTCGTACATGGTAAAGAATTGACTCTCGCAACCTCACCCGGCCTTCGGCCACCCTCTCCTGAACAGGAGAGGGTAAAGAAATGGCCCGCCGTGAGTTACCCCCTCTCCTGACTAGGAGAGGGGGACAGGGGGTGAGGTCTAAAACACCAGAAAATAATGTAAACCTTACTTTTTTGCCGGAGCATATTTTAAAAGGCAATACAAACATACTGCGGTCATGCTAAACAGCACAATGAAAATAACACCAAATACAGAAAGGCGCAACGGTTGATTTCCTGCTTATTTCTCTTTATTTACAAATGAGCGCATGGTATATTTTCTTTTCGGAGCCGAACTTGTTTCGGCGCCTATTCCATAAACGCAAATTGATATAAAACGTTGCAAATAATTCAATTCTTTTTCAGGAGAAGATAAATGGATGATCGCAGAAGTTTCATAAGGAAAGGCATCGCGCTCGGAACTGGCGCGCTGGCCCTCTCCGCGCTCTCAGGGGCAGAGGCGGCTGAGAAACGTCCCCCCTTTGTAAGGCGGAAACCGTCCGATCTGGTTGAGGTGGGAATGGTTGTTTCTCATGGCAGCCACTCTTACAATATCTGGGGCGAAACCATGAATCCGCCCCAGGGGAAAATACGCACTACCGGTATGATAATGACAAAGGTCTGGAGTTTCCGTCCTGAGTTCGCCAAAAAGTTCGCGGAAAAATATCCAGGAGTGACCGTTGTCAAAAACATGGAAGATATGGCCGGAACGGTGGACGGCGTTTATATCGACGCGGTTCCAGCAGTTTCCCTCTACCATCTCATGGCGCGGCCGTTTCTCCTGTCCGGGATACCGACCTTTGTGAACCGTCCTTACTGCACCTCGATCGAGAAGGGGAAAAAGATGATCGAGGATGCACAGAAAGGGGGCGCGCCCCTGATGAGCAATTCCACCTGGGAATTCACCGAGAGCGTGGGAGATCTTCAGGTCAAAGCCTCTATCATGCCTTCCATCCTCGGTTATGTGGCGCACAATTCCATGAGCGATTACTACAGCCACGGCGTCCATGGGGTGTATTACATCGCCGCTGTCCTAAGGAACGAGCGGAAAAAAGGCCGTGGGAAATGTCTGGCTGTATCGTACCTGACCCCTGATTGGAGAACGCCGCCCGGCGCGCTTTCCTATATTCATGAGAACCTGAACGGGTCCTTTTTTTACGGCCAGCTTCACATGCAGGGCGGTATGGACGGCAATGCTTACATGCGTCTTCTGGGCGACAGGAACGGCGATTTCGAGGGGAAAATTCCAGCAAGTCCCGGCTGGTTCCGATATAACACCTGGAACGCCATGCAACTGGTCATCCAGGAGATGATCGAGACCCGTAAAGCTCCTGAGAGCGGAGAGGATATCATGGAGAAAGCCTACATGTTCCTCATGGGATTCAAATCCGTTCTGGAGAAAAAAGGCGCCCCGGTTACCCGAAGCGAAGTCGAGGGATGGGAATTGTTTCCGCCCTCGCTTGCGGTCAAGAAAGGCAAGGAACCTGCCGACAGCGCCTTTGAGGACCCGTATACGCCGGAAGAACTCAAAAATCTGGAAAAATATCTTACGTGACACCTGCTGAAAGGGACGTTATGGCAATCACCAAAGCAGTTATACCGGTAGCCGGTCTGGGGACCAGGCTTCTTCCCGCCACCAAAAGCCAGCCGAAAGAAATGCTCCCCATCGGCCGTAAACCCATAGTCCAGTATGTGGTCGAGGAGCTTGCAAAAGCCGGGCTGGAAAATATCCTCTTTGTCACCGGCCGCAAGAAACGTTCCATCGAAGATCATTTCGATTTCGCTCCCGAGATGGGTGAAACCGGCATGGAGTCGGATATTCCGGGCAATCTTTCATTTTTCTATATCCGTCAGTCAAGCCCGAACGGTCTGGGAGACGCTATTTCCTACGCCGAAAAATTTGTCGGCTCGGACAGCTTTGCCGTGGCGCTCGGCGATTCGGTGATTCAGTGCGGCGATCATTCAAGCCTTCTAAGGCGGATGATGGAATTTCACCAGAGCGAGCGGGCGAGCGCAACGGTGGCTTTCATGGAGGTCGGGGAAGAAGATGTGCGCAAGTACGGAATCGCCAAACCCAAAGGCCGTCCCGGGGCCATGTTCGAGGTGGAAACGATGATTGAGAAGCCGCAGCCTTCAGAGGCTCCCTCACGGCTGGCGGTTGCGGCGCGGTATATTTTCGACCCGGTTATTTTCGAAGCGCTCAAACGCACGCCGTCGGGCAGGAAAGGTGAGCTCGAGATCACCGATGCCATGAACACCCTGTTGAAAATGGGACGCAAAGTGATCGGAATCCGGCTTCGCAGCGATGAGAAACGGTATGACATAGGCGGATTCGAGACCTATTTCAAAGCTTTCCTCGATTTCGCCCTCGACGACCCGGAATACGGCTATATGATCAGGCAGTACATGCGGTTGCGCCTTCACGAGGTATGACCTTGTCATGAAATTCACTTACTCGGCTCCGGGAAGGTGCGGGATTGTGGGTAATCCCGCAGACATGTACGGCGGCTCGGTCATCTCCTGTTCCACCCGTGAGCGGGCCTATGTATCGGTGGAAGATAATGACATCCTGGAAATCGTGGTGGAAGGACAGGTCCGTACCATACGCGGGCCGGAGGATTTGCGGCAGGATGGGGGAATCTTCGACGCTGTGCTGGCCGCGCTCGAATATTTCGAGCTGGGAAAGACCCCCCTGCGCATCACGGTAACCTCGGAAATCCCCATACGGGCCGGGCTTTCAGGTTCAACCGCCGTCTTTACCGCACTCGTGGCCGCTCTCCTCGAATGGATGAACTCGAAAGGTCTGCTCGTCGAAGAGAAATCCGTCTGGAGCGTTCAGGCTTATAAAAATCCGTATATGCTGGCTGAAACAGTCCGTCATATTGAATTGTATTTTCTTAAAATCGTGTGCGGATATCAGGATGCCTATATGTGTACGTTCGGATCGCTCCGTTTCCTGGATTTCCGCGGCAAAGAAAACTACCTTTCTCTGGACCGTGAGCCTCTGGGCTTAGCAGAAGACCTCGCTCCTTTTGTACCCCGCTTGCCGGTTGTACTGGCTCATACCGGAGTGCAGCGAGTATCCGGCTCGGTGCATAAGCCGGTGCGGGATCGCTGGCTGGAAGGGGATCCCCTGGTTGTGAACGGCGTCCTCCGTCTCGCCCACATCGCCCGCATGGCAAAGAAAGCATTACTCAGCGGCGATTGGGAACTGCTCGGAGAAGCCATGACCGAGAACCACGAGATCGTACGGTCGTTCGGCTCGTCCTCGGAGATAAATGAAAAGGTGATACGCGCAGCGCTCGATTCCGGAGCGATTGCAGCCAAGCTTGCCGGCGGCGGGAAAGGCGGCACTATTATTGCCCTTCATCCCGAACCGGAAAAGATGGCTCAGGCTTTTAAGGATTCCGGGATCAAGAGAATCATGTTTCCGGCGCCTTGTGACGGTTTTCGATTTGAAGCGAATTTTGTATAGACGTCGATGCCATATTTTACTTTGCCAAACCAGGGAACTAATTTTCCCTAATTGTTCATGACTATGTATATGTAGATGCCGAAACAAGTTCGGCATGACAATTGTCATCCTGAACTCGTTTCAGGATCTACTATCTCGTGTAAGTTTATATAATATCATGCCATTAATATATCGATAAGGGGTCACTCATGCAGGCAATTATTCCCATGGCCGGATCGGGAACCAGGCTCAGGCCGCTTACCTACTCCAAACCGAAAGCTCTGCTCCGAGTCGGTTCGAAGCCGATCATCTCCCATATCGTCGATATGCTCCTCTCTCTCGGGTGCGATAATCTCATTCTCATTGTCAGCCGAGAGGGCGCAAACATCCCCCTGTTTGTTCAGGATCGCTATCCGGGCATCGGAATCGAGACGATCATCCAGGAAGAACGGCTCGGACTCGGGCATGCGGTGAACCTGGCGGCGGATGCGGTTCACGATGACGAATTGATTGTCATGTATGGCGATACCATTATAGACGGCGATCTCTCCCATGTGCGTTCCATAGAAGGGGATGGTGTTATCGCAGTAAAAACGGTGCAGGATCCCCGCCGGTTCGGCGTGGTGGAATTGAGCAACGGAATCATTACTAAATTCGAAGAGAAACCGGCGATACCCAAATCTAACCTTGCTATCGTTGGATTCAATTATTTCAAGAAACCGCGTATTCTCTTTGAATGTCTGAATCAAATCATTGCGAAGAATATCAGGACCAGGGATGAATTCCAGATTACCGATGCTTTTGATCTCATGCTGAAACAAGGTCTCATTTTTAAACCGCTCGTAGTTGAAGGCTGGTATGACTGCGGCACTCCGGAGTCCCTCCTGGAAACCAACCGTTTCATGCTGGATAAGGGCGGCCACATGCGCCAACTGCCCGATTCCATTATCATTCCCCCCGTGTTTATCCCCGATAATGCCGAAGTGACCCATTCAATCATCGGACCTCATGTTTCGATCGGAGATCATGCCATTATCCAGTATTCCCTCATTTCTGACAGCATCATCGGCAGCAATGCCAGGGTAATCCGCGCATCGCTTGTCGGCTCTCTCATCGGAGACAATGCTGAAATCATCGAAAGGCCGCGCAGACTGTCTCTGGGAGACAATTCAAGCCTTGACTTTGAATTGTCCGAAATGTAAATTCAGAAGCCCCCTAACCCTCTCTCCCTTTCCCCCGTTCCGGGGGCAAGGGAAGTCATTACTCCGAGGTCTCTTCCTGCCCCCCTTGGGGGGAAGGATGTCCAAAGGACAGAAAGGGGGCTGCTTCAAATATGACTTTTGCAAAAGTCTCTAGAAATAACCACTTTTTCTCAACCCTTTTTAACGAGGAGACGCAATGGCAATCGATAAACCCAAGCCTTCATTTATCGACACCGACATCACCATGGAGGAGTATCCCTACCGTATTCCCAGCCCGCCCAAAGTGGTGCGCACCCTGGACATCGATGACGTGGAGAGGGCCAGAAGATACCGGAGGCTGTACGGCGGCTGTCTCAGCGATGCCCTCTGGCTCACCGGAATTGTAAATACCATTCTCGATCACGGAATAAAACCCCTCAAAGAACATGATGTCATTGCAGGCCGCTGTCTTCCCATCAAATGGCATTCCCTCGCTCCCGAATCCCACATGACCGAGGCGGAAAAGGACGCCCGCTATCTCAAATGGAAAGCGGAAGGCTCCCCCCAGAAACGCATGATGCGGAGTGTTTTCCCCGGATGCGTCCTCGTTTTCGATACCGGAGGGGACATGCAGGCCGCCACATTCGGCGAAATGAGCTGCCAACTTGCCCGCTCACGGGGCTGCGTAGGGGTGGTGAACTCCGGAATGACCCGTGACACCCAGTACATCTTCAAACTGGGTGATTTTCCCTATTTCTCCCGCGGCACGACGCCGAACGCTTACGGCGGCTGGCGGATCATCGATGTCAATGTTCCCATTCATATCAAGGGGCATCTGACTCACTATGTAATCGTCAATCCCGGCGATTTCATCTTCGGGGACAATGACGGGCTTCAGGTCATTCCCAAAGCGTATGTGGATGAGGTGCTGATCCGTGCCGAAGAGATTTTCGACTTTGAGAATGCCGAACGTCAGGCCATCCGTGACGGTATGCCCATCGACAAGGTCTATGACATGTACGGGGATTTATGATGCGAAGATGAAGAATGAATTGATACCAAGTTGCGTTCAAACAGGTAACATAGGTAACCGGAGTGATTCCAATAGATGCTGAAACGGCTTCATCGTTCCCGCAAAGCGGCAACAAGTTCAGCATGACATTGAAAAAAAGAGGAGGTTGCAATAAAGCGCAATCTCCTTTTTTTTTGGCAAGAATTTATTTTTTTACTTGCTTGTGATGAACAGAATAGATTTATTGTAATATTATACGCGAACGAAGATTATCTAAAGAACAGCAGTTTTCCGGATCGAGCACCCGCAAGCAAAGGAGATGCATCATGTCGGCCCAACAGTTCCAACGGTCTTCGACTTTTCGGCCAGTGCGCCACCATTACTCGGGGCCTGGCTGGCTCCCGGTCCTCCTGATGGTCGGCGGGTGCCTCGGCGGACTCGTCCAACAGGGATATGCCCAAAACCCCTTGTCAGTCCTCTCACCCGGTCGTCCGGTAGAAGGCGTAATCACGAAGCAACCTCATGCCTACGGCCTCAACCTCGTCGCCGGGCAATTCCTGCGGTTGAAAGGGGAGGGTGATCGGCTCTTGCTGCGCCTGATCGGGCCTCGCGGCGACACACTCCAACTTAACAACACCCTGATGTTATCACAGGTCGTGCAGGAGACGGGACTCCATCGGCTCGATATTGATCGATGGTACGGGTTGCCGGTGGCGCAGCGTTCGGTGGCGCTGCCTTATAAGTTACGGGTGGACGAGTTGCTTTCGCCAGCGCGCTATGCTGCACGGCTGGACTCACTTCGGAGCGATCCCCGCGTCGCGTGGCTCGCTCAGCACGCCATCCCTCTGCGCTCCCTGGCGACCGATGACGATGACTTCAACGACCTCCGGCCGCTGCGCGAAGCAATCGGTGATGCGCGGGTAGTCCTGCTCGGGGAGGAGAGCCACGGCAGCGGGAATATCATCCGAGCCAAGTCGCGGCTGGTCAGATTCCTCCACCAGGAAATGGGATTCGACGTCGTGGCATTCGAGTCCAGCCTCTACTTCATGTGGAAGGTCTGGCAGCTCATGCAGGCGGGGCACGACCCGGGCGTCTGGTCGTACGCCGCCGATTTTCAACCGTTGGCGCGTTACTTGGGCCAGCAGGCGGTCGGCCCGCACCCGCTCGAGGTCTCCGGCGTTGACTTCCAGTTCAGCGGAGACCTCTCCAGCCAACAACTCGTTTCCGAGCTTAGGGAACTCGTTGATCGCGAGCACCTCGGGGAGGAAGGGAAGAACCTTGTTAAGGGCTTCTGGACCACTCTCTCCGGATTCGTGAGCGGCACCTCCCAGTGGCACATCCAGCAGGACGTCTTGTCGGACCTCCGGTTGCTGGCCGAACGACTCGCCGGTGCGGGCGAAACCCGCTCCGCCGCAGAGGGACGAACGCTTCGCATGTGGGCGCAGGTGTCACGGAGCCTCGCAGAGTACATGGCGTTCGACTGGATTGAGTCGTATAACGATCGCCGAGACCGCCAGATGGATCGGAACCTGGCGTGGCTCGGTCGGGAGTACTTTCCGGGACGGAAGATCATCGTCTGGGCAGCCAACGTTCACGTCCTTCGCCACCCGAATCGGCTCCCCCAGGCAACCATAGTGTCTACAGTTGGGATGGACCAAGCGGTTCGAGAGGTTTTCAGCGATCGCTCCTTCGTCATTGTTGCCACGGCCTACAGCGGTCAGTACCGGATGATCGGGGGGAGCCGCACTTTCACCGTTATGTCAGACCAGGACCCCACGTTCGAACTAGAGGAGCTCATGGCAGCGACCGGCCTGGAGCAGGCCGTGGTCCCCCTGAGGAATTTGCCAGCGGGCGGCGACTGGCTCCGTTCTCCGATTTTTTGCCGGATCTTTAACTATAAGTCGATTCTGGGCACGTGGCCGGATCACGCGGACGCGATTCTCTTCATGCGGGCAGCCACGCCAACTATCAGGATTCCCCGATAGCCCGTGAGCGTGCCGCGGCTCAGCCTAAGTTGTTCGATGAATATTTGGGAATTGTGATAATTGTAAAGATCTATAGGCAAACCACCATAGCCGCCCCCCCCTTGAATTGAAGAAAGACATGCGCAATGCATGGTAAATGAGGAGGCTTTATGCAACTTTTTAGGAATGCATCAAAACTATTGGCGGTCATTCTCCCGGGTCTTTTATTGGCAAGCGTTGGCTGCAAGCGCGAACCGCAACTCGAGAAATTCATCTCCCCCGCTGCCTTCACCCAACAAAGGTACGAAAAACCACCACAGGAAATCCTGGACGTTCTGAATGCACCGCTGCCGCCCGAGCCCTTCCTAAGCCCGACGCACGACAAAATAGTGTTCGCGCAAGCGGTACGTTATCCGCCCATTTCTGATTTGGCTGAACCGATGCTTCGTCTGGCTGGCATACGGATCAATCCACGCACCAATGCAGAACGCAGCTGGACATACTACTTTCTTGGGCTGACTTTGAAGAAACTCGCTGACGGCACTGAAACTCCGATCTCTCTGCCTGCCCATGTTCGTATTGGCTCTCCACGATGGAACGCCAACGGGACTATGTTTGCATTCACGAACGAAGCCATAGACCGGGTCGAGCTGTGGGTGGCGAACGCTGCCACGGGGAAGGCGCGGTTGTTGTCAGGGCTGCGGATCAATCCCCTTCTGTACTATTCGGTACAGTGGATGCCAGACCAGAAGACGCTGCTTGTGAAGCTCGTACCCACCGAACGCGGTGCTCCACCGGAACAACCCATCTCCCCCCCGGGTCCGAAAATCCAGGAGAGCTCAGGCGCGTCTGCGGCCAGCAGCACTTATGAGGTTCGGGATGTTCTAAAGAGTCCCTATGACGCGGATCTGTTCGATTACTATACCACTTCTCAGCTGGCGTTGGTGGATGTAGCCTCTGGGAAGGTGAGCCGCATCGGTAAGGCCGCCATTTTCGGCAAGGTTGTTCCCGCGCCCGGAGGGCATTATTTGCTGGTCGAACGTATTCACCGTCCATACTCCTACCTACGCACATATTACCGGTTCCCCAAAGAGGTCGAAGTGTGGACAACGAGCGGTGAACTGGTTGAAACTCTGGCGAGTATACCCCTCGCAGAGAAGGTCCCGATCGATGGTGTACCCACTGGTCCTCGCGACCATGCCTGGCGCCCCACCGAGCCGGCCACACTCGTCTGGGCTGAGGCGCTCGACGGGGGTAATCCCAAAACAAAGGTACCCCACCGCGATCGTTTGGTCCTCAAGCCGGTCGGGGGAACAACCACTGAACTCTGCAAGACCGAGCAACGATTCAATGAACTGCATTGGATCGAGATGGGGGGATTGGTTCTTGTCTCCGAATGGACCCGTGATCGTCGTTGGACCCGCACTTTTATCGTCAACGCCGATGACCCTGCAAAACCCTCCCGGCTGTTGTGGGATATGAGCTTTGACGAGAAGTACAAGCATCCGGGATATCCCGTTTACCGTGTCTTGCCGGCAGGATCCTGGGTGGTAATGCGGCAGAATGACTGGATCTACCTCGATGGCGTCGGGTCTTCCCCCGAAGGTGATCGCCCATTCATTGATCGACTGAACCTGACCACGCTCAAAACAGAACGGCTCTTCCGCTCGGATCGATCAAACTACGAGTACTTTGTTGACTGGGTGAATCCAGCAGAAGGAACCTTCATCACGCGGCGGGAATCACCTATCGATCCTCCCAATTTTTTTATTCGGACCTTGGCGCAGACACCCATGACAAGAGCACCTGAGGGAGAAGCCTCCTGGATGTCAACCTCGCGTGCCATCACAAAATTTCCCGATCCGGCGCCTCAACTGCGCGGTATCACGAAGCGCCTTGTTACCTATACACGCGACGATGGTCTCCCCCTGTCGTTCACGCTCTATCTGCCCCCAGATTACAAACCAGGCACTCGCCTGCCCACTTTCTTCTGGGCCTACCCGCTTGACTACGCGGAAAAGGAGGTCGCAGGTCAGATCGAAGGATCTTCCAAACGGTTCACGACCATTGAAGGCACCTCTGAACTCTTCTTTCTGCTTCAGGGATATGCCGTGCTGGACGACGTAGCAATGCCTGTTGTCGGTCCCCCGGAGACTGTTTACGACACTTTCATCGAGCAGATCGTCTCAAACGCCAAAGCGGCTATTGACAAGGCTGTTGATCTGGGTGTGACCGATCCGGAACGCGTTGGCGTTGCGGGCCACAGCCAAGGCGCGCTGATGACGGCCAACCTGCTCGTGTATTCCGACCTGTTCCGTGCAGGCATCGCTCGGAGCGGCTCCTATAACAAAACGATATGCCCCTTCGGATTTCAAAATGAGATTCGCACGCTTTGGCAGGCCCGCGATGTATACATCAAGCTCTCGCCAGCCTTGCAGGCCGATAAGATCAACGAACCGTTGCTCCTGATCCACGGCGAACTGGATCAGATTCCCGAGACTGTCCCGCTGCAGTCGGAAAAGCTCTTCGAGGCCATTCGTGGAATTGGGGGCACCGTGCGTCTTGTCATGCTGCCCTGCGAGACCCATTATTACACTGCGCGGGAGTCAACAGAACACGTTCTCTACGAAATGCTGTCGTGGTTCGACCGCTACGTGAAAGCAGCACCGCCGCGGGCACATCAACCGGGCGCTGCCAATAAGTGAAATGCACGCCCTGAACAGGTGATCGGTATACAACTTCATGGCAATTGCCTTGATCTTCTTTGCTGGAAGCCATGGGGACAGAGCTTGCCAAGAGGATACTCGATAATGCCAACAACTGGCTGCACCGGATGGCCGCCAAAAAAACGGCTGCCCCCGGTGAGCCCTACCTGTTAGCCGGTTCTTCGCCTTCCCCAGAGTGAGTAATCTTCGACCTGACAGAGGCGCACAATTGAGCGGCGCTGGCTACGGTATCCACTGGCCCGATTTGGATGAGGATATCGGTGTCGAAGGCTTGCTGCTTGGCAAAAAGTCCACCGAAAGCAGCGCCTCTTTAGAGCATTGGCTAAAGAGGCGGAAGAAGGTCTAGCCCAGGGCGCCGCCATGCATGCTGGTGGAGCGAACGAAAACAACGTGTCGCTCAATAGTGAAGCGTTCTCCGGTGATACCTCTGGAAAAACTCCGCATCTTATGAGGATCAGTCTAATTATTGTTAGGCAAGCATAGGGCAGGAGGCAGGAGTTCAGCATCCATGGGCTCAAATAATTAGGGAGGAGGACACTTGAACAAGACATGGAAATCAGTGGGACTGTTGACAGGTTTGACGGCTGTGGCTTTTTCCACGGCCACAGCCGGTGAGCTCGATTCGAGAATGGAGAATATCGTCCGGCAGTTCGTCGAGGTATGCAAAGGCAAGGTGGAGGCGGAGGCCACCCTGGCCGTTTTTCCCTTCCAGACCGATGAGAAGCTGGCCAAGAAGAAAGTGGATTACGCCGTGGGCGAGCTTCTAACGCATAAGCTTCTCCAAGGCAGCAAGTTTAAGCTCGTGGAGCGAGCCCAACTGCTGACAGTGCTCGAGGAGCTGACATTGAGCATGTCCGGAGTCATCGAGAGCGAAACCGCGGCTAAAGTCGGCGAGCTTCTGGGCGCGCGGCTTGCGGTTCTTGGAGGGGTGAGCCGACTCGGCAAGTCCTACCAGATTGTGGCCAAGCTAGTGGACATCCAGTCCGGTCAGATACTCGCCTCGGAGGTGCAAGAGGTATCCATCCAGGTCTTCGATGAGGAAGCGGCCGCCTACCTGGTGCTTGTCCCGGAGCGTCAGGCGATCGGACTCTACCTCGCATACGCCAGAGGTTTTATCTCCGTAAGCGAAGTCAGGCCACAGACCAATTTCGGGGTCACCGTCACACCTACGAATCCGCCAGGTACACATGGGAGTAAGGTGCCGGGAATCGGCGTCCGCTACTTTCCAATTCAGAACTGGATGCTGGATTTAGCCATCATGTGGGAGGTGGATTCCTTCCTGGGCGATCGGTATGGTTCTGATAGCGTCTTCACGGTGTCTGGGGGGCAGCTCATGAGCAACACTATCCCGACGGTGGAGGTCAAGGGGGTAGCGTCTCGAGTGATATTTAACCGGGTCTGGCGGTCCTTGACCAGGTTCCGGATATTTACGGGAGTAGGCGTCTCGCACTTTATGCCGCAGAAACCGGACCCACAGGCGGCGATTTGGAGAAAGATGGACGATGTCACAGTAGTCAGCGTGGGACACCTCAAGGCACACCTGACTAACAAAGGGCTTACACCGTTGGTTCGCCTGGGCCTGGAATGGAAGCCACAGGCTCGGTTTGGTTGGGCAGTCTTCGGCAGCTATCTAAGCGCCAGCGATTACCGCCTTACCGCGACAATGACCCGGCAAAAAACCGGGTCCAACGCAGTAACGGGCACGGTTGACGATATAACTGTTTACCAGCACAACAGTCGGTTCTCCGTCGAGACCTCGCTGTCTCTCTATTTCTGAACCCGGAGGATTTGAAATGGTTTTCCTGGTGATGATTTTTCTTTTGAACATATATCCCGCAATGGGATCGTATTATATGTTTAAAAAGTATTCCATGAAAACGTTGAATCCCTTCTCCATGGAACTGATTATCCGGTCGCCGAACCTGATCCGGCCATATGTTTACCGTAAAGCGTATACACCTTATCTGCTCATCAGAGATGATGCATTCAACACCAAAATTCCCCCCGTTGATTTAAAACCCATATCAACTTCCGGATTTGAGACGGAATTCAATAAGTATACGGAGGAATGGGGAAGATTCCTGAAGCCGCTCGTATTCGATACCGGTCTCAGCGGCCGGGAATCAACCGTTACACTCTCTTTTGACATAGATGAAAAGGAGAGTATAGACAATCCTACAGTAAACGAGAACTGGGTCCTTCCCGATCCGAAAGACAAAAAGGCTGTCCGGGGGGAAGTTTTTATCGGAACAGCCTCGGGATCACAGTTTAATCCTCCGGAGGCGGTCAACCGGTCCCTGTCTCTCCTCTCGAGGGCTGTCGGCCGGTTTACCCGCATCAAGGCTGTAAACCGGGGGTTCATCCCTCTCGATTCGGAAGATTTATTCAAGACGCCGTTTATCTTCATTGCCGCCGATAAAACGCTCAGTCTGAACGATGTGGAAAAACTGTATATTGCAAGGTATATCCGTGAAGGAGGATTTGTTTTTATTGAAAGATACAAGCTTGATAAGCTGGAAAGCGATACCCGTCTCCTGGTGGATTCTTCCCTGCATAAGCTCATGACTGAGATATTGGAGAACACCGCTCTATGGAAACCGATCCCCCCTGACCATCTCCTGTTTCACTGTTTCTACGACTTCCCGGAAGGCGCTTCCCTTGCAATCGACCATAGCACTATTACGGATAACCAGGTACAGCCATCCGAGCAGAAAAAGTCTTTTCTGGAAGGGTTATGGATAAACAAACGGTTGGCGGTGGTATATTCCGACCGCGATTATTCGGCGTTATGGAGCGATTCGTCCGAACCCTCGCCTCAGGTGCAGATAGGTGTCAATCTGGTGGTATTCGCTCTCACACAGCCGGGAGGCATGGCCAAAGATACCGCGAAGGCTTCGGAACGATAAAAAGGAAAGAATACAGAAGAAAAGATTTTCTCTCGCAAAGTTCACAAAAAAGTCTGAACCATGACAGGATTCAAGGATTACCATGATGACCCTGAAACGGTTTTATCGTTCCCGTGAAACGGCAACAAGTTCAGGGTGACAGGTGTCATGCCGAACTCGTTTCGGCATCTAATCATGCGAATCAGTGGTTCAGACAGTCTTTCATTTTTAGAATTGAAGATGGAACAGGCATTGCATGATACCATGCGGGTTCTGTATTCTGAACGGATTTCCTCCCTTTAAAACCAATTGAGGAGGAACAGACCACCCAACCTCCGATGTGCCAGCTTTATTGTTGTTATATATATTGTATATTATTTAACATTATGGTTGAAAAATCCCTTTTTCCGGTGAATTTCATGGCTTAAGAACGAATTTTATATTTTCTTGCGTATTTTTTCAAGAATTTCAACGAGAAGATTTTTTTCATTGTCGGACAGAACCGAGGTAATCTCCTCGATCCTTTTCATATATACATTCTTTGTGCTGTCAAGAATTTTCATGCCGTTATCTGTAATCTCCACCAGATTGATTCTGCGGTCCTCGCCATCCGGAATTCTCCTTACCCACCCGGCCTGCTCCATACGGTCGACCAGCCCGGTAACATTTGAGCGGTTCACCAGAAGCATATGGCCAAGTTCAGTTTGATTGAGCGTCCCATTTTCAGACTGTGTTTCCAGAATCATCAGAACATCGAACTGTGCATTGGTAAGACCGTACGGGCGAAATAACTTCTGGGCTTCCTTTATCAGAAGATTGGCCGTTACAATGATATTGAGCAGCGTTTCATGGCCTTTGTGTTTCACGGGTTTTAAAAAACCCAACTCATCCTTTAAACTCATTAAATCCCCCTTATGTATTGTTAGCATGTGAACAATACATATAGAAATATTATGTGTCAAGCAAAATTTTTTTTAAAAAAATATCATTTGGTAAGTATTTTTGAAAATATTGCGACGTGATTGCACATTTAGATCCTGAAACGAGTTCAGGATGACACGGGTCATGCCGAACTTGTTGCCGTTTCTCGGGAACGGTGAAACCGTTTCGGCATCTATATACGATCATGAACCTTATCTAATGGCATACCCGGATAAAAAATTTTAAGGGTTAAGTGAGCGCCATTCACATCTCAGATTATCCGTACATTTTCACCCCCACCCGGGCGGCGGTTTCTTCGATAAATCGCTTCGCACCGGCGTATTTCTCGTCGGGCATGTGTTCGATGAGAAGCGTTCGGGGATATGTAAGGCGGCTCAGTCCCACAAGATAAGTTTCGTAATCCAGCACGCCCTCGCCCGGCGGAACTTCAGTGAGGTACATCGACATCTTGTCGGGCAGGATGTAGGAATCCTTGGCGTGGGCGATGGCAATGTGTTCCCCGAGGAGGTCGAACGCCTCTTCGAAAAGCTCTGTCGAGCGGAAATAGAAGGCGATGTTCATCATGTTCACCGGCTCGAGGCAGACTTTGAGACGGGGATCGCCCACATCCTCGATAAGCTGCTTGTGTGCGCGCGGGCAGTTTATCGTGGCCATGTTGTCCGGTTCTATGACCAGCGATACCTTCATTCCGGCGGTGTCTTTCAGGATTTGCTTCATCACCTTTACCGAAAGTTTCCAGGTTTCCCATGTCCAGTTATCCGGGTGAGGAGCGATTGCAGATGAAGCGCAGCTCCCTGTATGCGTGGTAACATGCGGGCAGCCGACCCGTTCCGCCGCCTCACATTCTAAGATGGTCCAGCGGTTTTCCTTCTGACGTTCCGCCAGGTCGGGATGGATGTTGTTCGCATTGGCGTGCATGTCTACAAAGGCGACATCGTAGGTTATAAGAGCCTCTTTCAACTCGCGGATTTCCGATTCGGGGGCATCGAGCCAAGGGCTCCGGTTAAGACGGCCGGGAGCGGAAACCCCTGCAGTGTAGCCGGCGTCGCGAATCCTTTTCACCATCTCGGTGATGCTTATGCCCTTCGGATAGTCCAGAGTGGTCTTGGACGACCAGGCGGCCAGACGGAACGGAGTCGGGCCGGGAGTCAGGCTGCGCTTACGGTTCGCCGGGGGACTCCAGGGAGACAGGAACGGCGAAGAGGATACAGTACGGCTTGAAGAGGACCGGGTTGCTGCGCCCGCTTTTCCGGCAGTCAGTCCGGTTGCTGCCCCGGCGGCCAGTATATCTCTTCGGGAGATTTTTTTCGACATATCAGGCTCCAGATTGATCACGTTTACTTATACTTTGCTCTTATCAATAAGGTTGTCAGTCCGTTGGAAGACATACCCTGTGAATCCCAGATCCTCGCAGCGTCCCATGAGCTCGCGGCAGACCTTTTCCGGCCAGACATCGCCCTTGATGACCGGGTGAACGGGGAGTTTTCCGTTATTGATGGCGGCCAGACGGGTCCACTCGTGGGTGAGGAGCCGTATGGTGAGATCGGGATTGAACAGTCGGTAAAATCCCTCGGGAGTGAAACTGGCGTCCGGACTGGATAGACCGAGCACCTTATGGATACGGTCAGCCGGGAGACCGATCTCGTCCCAGCCGAAGAAGCGGGTCACCACCGTGAGAGCGGTGGACTCTTCAAGGCCCGGAACCCACGCGCAGAGTTGATCCGCCCAGGCCGCCACCGCGGAAACGTGCTGGGAATCACACCAGGAAAGCGGATGAAAAGCGTCCGAAGCCCCTTCGAGAAAATCGGCGAAGTTGTGCCCCACATAGATGGAGAGTGTCGGGTTGTGAGTATCGGTAATGAACCCGCACCGTCCGTTGGTGGCGGTGCGCGCAGCGGCGTTGATGCGCTTGAACTGGTTCCCGACCAGTTTCGCCCGGAATACGATCCATTCCATGACCCCGTCGTTGTCCCCGAGGAGAGTGAGGAAGTCGCCGAAGGTGAGCCGCGACTTCGCCGCTTGCTCCACCGTCCGGCGGTCGAGATGTTCCAGACGGCGCCGAAGGCCGGTCATGGCCCGCTTCATGGCGGGGAAGTTATACCCCAGTTTCGCCGCTTCCTCTTCGCAGCTGGGGCAGGCGCATCCGAAAAGATTATGCCAGAGCGAGGGATTGATGTATCGGTAGTGGGAGACATACAGGGAATCCGGGCCGTATGTCTTCGCGCCGTAAGCGAACACTTCCGGCTCGAACTCCTTCACAATGGGCCGGGAGAAGCAGGCGGTTCCCGCCCACTCGCGAGAATACCGGATACGAGGCAGGTCCAGGAACTTCACTCCCTCGAAAGTCTCCGCGCAGATAGGACGGCACTCCTCGTCGTAGTGGTGTCCGGTGTAGTAGAGCCAGAAGTCCATGCCGCGGCGATGCGTTTCTTCCACAGCCTTGAAAACCCCCGAATCATCATCTGTATGGGCACGTGCGCAGAGGGTGCGTTTCGGCCCGAGTGGATTTTTCGCCAGCAGGTACGGCGGGAGCTTGATGGGTGGGGAGCAGAGGAGCACATTCACTCCCAGCCGCTTCTGGAGAGCATCTATGAATTTCGGTTCCTTGAGGATTTCATCGAGCGTGGCGTAATATCCGATGAGTTTCTTCCCGGGAATCCCGGTAACCCGCGGTCTATCGGCTGCACGTGCGGTTGACGCCATTCCAGCCATCACCGCTCCCGTTCCCAGAGCCAGGAACGCGCGGCGGCTGATCTGCATTTTTCTCATTAACATCTCCTTCTTTTATCATTTGTATCATACGAATCAGTGGTTCAGACAGTTTTTTCATCCTTCACCATAGATTTTCACCCCCAGCCGCGCGGCGGTTTCTTCGATAAATCGTTTCGCCCCGGCATACTGATCATCCGGGATGTGTTCGATAATGAGCGTGACCGGATTTTTCAGGCGGCTTAGCCCGACCAGATAGGTTTCGTAATCCAACACTCCTTTTCCGGGGGCGACCTCGGTGATGTAGGCGGACATCCGGTTCGGCAGGGTGTAGGAGTCCTTGGCGTGGGCGGCGATGATGTGGCCGCTGAGGAGCGCGAAAATTTCCTGGATGAGTTCCGTGGTCCTGAAGTAGTTGCCGAGGTGGATCATGTTCACCGGGTCGAGGCAGACTTTCACACGCGGGTCTCCTATCTCTTCGATAAGCCGGAGATGAGCCCGCGGATTGTTCATAGCTGTCATGTTCACCGCCTCGATGCCGAGGGGTACTTTACACCCAGCCGAATCCTTGAGTATCTGCTTGATTCCGGCGACCGATTTCCTCCAGGTTTCCGGTGTCCAGTTGTCCTTGTGCGGCGCGACAGCCGACTCTGTGCTGCATGTTCCCGTGTGGGTTGTCACCATGGTGCAGCCGATACGTTCGGCCGCTTCGCACTGTTCGGCCACATACTTGTTGTTTTTGCGCCTCTGCGCCTCATCAGGATGGATATTGAACGTTACCGTATGCAGGTCAAAGAAAGTCACATCATATTTCCGCAGCGCCTCCTTGAGTTCGTTCACTTCGGATTCAGATGCGCCGAGCCAGTAATTCCGTTTTATTTCAGGGTAGTATGCGTTCCCGGAGGAGTAACCGGCGTCACGGATGCGTTTGACAGTTTCGGTGATGCTCATACTGTTCGGGTAGTCCAATGTTGTCTTGCCTGACCATGAAGCAAGCCTTATTGGAGTCTTCCCCGGAGTAAGGTCTCGTTTTAGATTAGCGGGAGGACTCCATGGCGTAAGAAACGGGGGCGAGGATACCTCGGGTTTTGAATTCTGCACTGAAAAAATTGTTCCCGCACCCAGGAATAATCCTCCTGAAACTGTCCCGGCAGCCAGCACCTGACGTCGTGTTATGCGTTTTGACATGAAAGAAGACCTCCATGTAAAGTGACAAAGTGACAAAGCAAAATAATTGTCTGAACCACTGATTCATATGATGCAAATGATTAAAGATGATGAAAAGACTGTCTAAACCATGATACGCATGATACCATGATTAGCCCGAATTTTAAAAGGCTTGTGAAAAACCCTGTTTAATTGATAGATGCCGAAACAAGCTCGGCATGACGTCATCCTGAACTCGTTTCAGGATCTAAATGATAATAATAACCAACTTTTTCACAAGCCTTTTAAGATTGATTCTTCATGGTAATCCTTGAATCATGAAAATCAAGGTTCAGACTTTCTTTGCGAGATTTTTCTTTTTAATTTCAATAATAATGATTCGGCAAAAAGTATTAAAAAGCTCTCTGAATTGACGAAAACCTCACCCGGCCTTTGGCCACTCTCTCCTAATTAGGAGAGGGTAATAGCAAGGCGAATAATGAGTTACCCCCTCTCATGACTAGGAGAGGGGGACAGGGGGTGAGGTAAAGAAACACCAGAAAATAATGTAAAAATTACTTTTTACCGGATCATCAATAATAATAACGCACAAACATCGAATTTGTTATAATTATCTATCCTAAATGCAAACTTAATTTCAGTTTGGGAGGTTCGATCAATGCATATACTCCTTTTTTTTGCCGTATTGGCGCTGCTGCCTGCGGGTGGGGTATTCGCCCAGGATGCACGGTTAACGCCCTCTTACGATGAGAGGTCGAATTACATCCGCGATTTTCCGGGAGTCGATATCGATGTACAGCCGTTTGTAAACACCTGGAAGGATTCACCGATACATGCCGGGCATGGGGGCTTTGCAGAACAGGAAATTTTCACTCCCGGCGATCCGGTGAATCCTCCCCGCAAGGGAGCGGTGCTGAAATACCTCAAAACCTTCAATCACGCTTTCCTCTATGGCGGACAGAAAACCGCACTCGTGAAGCATGACGGTGAGCAGGTGGTTTTCTACATTATGGAAGGGAGCGGGCTCGTGGAAGCCGGAGGGAAGACCCTCGAAATAAGGGAGGGCAGCGGTATTTTCATTCCCGCAGACCTGGAGTACAGGGTCATCAATACTACAGGGAAACCTATAGAGGCAGTTATCATTGTTGAGGGAACGCCCCCCGGTTTTAAACCGGCGCCGAACATGGTGGTGCGGAACTACCGTGATGCGGCTCCCGGCTTTTGCTGCTGGGCATACACCACCTACGGTCTGTTCAGCAGAAGCGACGGTTTGGCCGAACCGATGGGCATTGCAGTGGTGGCTGTCGAGAACTACGGCATGGGGTCGCCCCATTTTCATGTGGAAGGCTGCGAGGAAATCTGGCTGAAACTCAAGGGAGAGGAAAATCCCCTTCTTCTCGGGAAGAAGCTCCTGCGCCAGAATATCGGAGATGCCTTTTATCCTCCTCCGAACGGCCTGATACCGCACGCCGTTATCAATCCCACCGAAACGCCAATGTTCTGGCTCTACATAGGAAACCGTCACGACAGACCTTAAAGCAATTAATAGACATGATTTACAAGATTTACAAGATTAAAATTATATATTTTATTCTGTTCTTGTTAATCATGTTAATCCTGTCTAATATTTTTTTTCTTTCTCTGCGAACTCAGCGGAAACATTATTTCAAAGGATAATTGCCCATGAAAAGACGTGAATTCATCGTACAGGGAACAACAGGGGCGCTTGCTGCCGGTCTCGCCGGATGCGCTACTAGAGGAAGAGAACCCCTCAGGGTTAAACAGGAGCTGACCTTGATCGATCTGGACAAAAAGGTGTCCCGCCCCAAAGGGACCATGCCAATGGGAGAGCTTGGTAAAACCGGAATCAAAGTATCAAAGTTCGGTTTCGGTTCCCACATGCGCGAGGACATGGTAAAGTATACAAAAGAGCGTGAATGGATGGTTCGCGAAGCTTTGGACCTGGGGGTGAACCTGTTCGATGTCTACGACGAAGAAAGCGGCGCATTCCAGTACGAACCGATGGGACGCTATCTTGAGCCGGTCAAAAACCAGGCGGTCATCTCCATCACCATGTATCCCAACAAAGGACTGACAGTCGAACAGGAGTTTGAAAATGATTTGAGAGTATTTCGTCGGGACTATATCGACATGGTTCGGCTACATGCCTGGAAGCGCCCCAGAAACCAGAAGGAATTGGATGATCAGCAGGGCCATAAGTGGGAGTGGTGGGAAACTCTTTTCAAGTACAAGGAAAAAGGCCTTATCCGCGCTGTCGGCGTCTCTTTCCATAGACGTGAGGACATTAAGCAGCCCCTCGCTGAGCTGCCCCTTGATTTTGCGATACTGCCATACAATTTTTATCACAACTGGACATGGGCGGCAATGCCGCCTGACACTGTTCAAACCCTCATCCCCGCTATCCGTAAGAAAGGCATCGGGGTAATCTGCATGAAACCGTTTGCAGGGGATCATCTGGTGATCCCTTTCTCTCGGCTTGCAGCCCAGTACGATGAGAGCCGTACAGTCAATTTCCCCCAGGCATGTCTGCGGCATGTGATCAATTCAGGCCTTGATTTTGACACGACCCTGGTCGGCATGTTCAATCCCTACCATGTTTACGAGGACATCGCCGCCTATTTCAGCCCGCAGATGTCCGACGAAGAGAGAAAAGTCCTCACGGAAATCCGAGGCTCGGTGCACGGAATCACAGCAGATCTCCTGCCCCCGCACTATCAGTTTTTGGAGGAGTGGGCTTGAAAAAGAGAAGGCGCAGCAGGGGAAAGAGAAAAACTGTCCAAAGCCCAAAGGGAAAGCGGAAAGAAGAAAGACCAAAGACAAAAATTAAGAGAAGGGAAGATTAATACGGTTTGACAAACGAATGAAAAGAGAGATATAATGCTCACTATATAGGAAATACCGGCCGCTATTAGAATAGGATACTTTTATGTCAAAGAAAACACAAATAGGGAATCTACCGCCGCGCTACTCTTTCATGCTTAACCCCTACCAGGATTTTCGCTCAACCAAATGTCCAATGAGTGATTTGTTTAATCACACGGCGGATTTCAAAGAGCACTACGATTTGAAAATTGAACCGGGAGGATGGCGACCGGCGGAGGATAAACAATGAGGGATGTTTTGAATTGTGCTCCCCTCGCCCGCGACTGAAAGGAGCGGGAGAGGGGCAATGGGGTGAGGGAATGAGTCTTTTAACGCACCGACAGTGCTACGGAACTCCCTCTTCTTTTCATGAGCCGGCTAGATTCGTTCGCTCGCAGGCGGGCGGTGCGCCCAAACGGTTTTACGGGCTCTTTCCGCGGTTGTTTGCGCAACGGCACACCGGACGAACTCAGCTTAAGGTCGCGCAGTCCGGCAATGTATGAAGAGTGGAACGGATGGTCTTCGTCTGCGGTGATCGGTCGCCTGGTCAGCTTCTCGATCCCCTGGAGCAGGGCGACTTCTCCGGCGTCGCAAAACGACAGCGCGGTACCGAGCGCTCCGGCGCGGGCGGTGCGTCCGATGCGGTGTACATAGCTTTCCGGGTCTTCCGGCAGATCGTAGTTGATGACGTGCGAGATACCGTCCACATCGATCCCCCGGGCGACGATATCGGTGCCGACGAGCACCTTGATCCTGCCCTGGTCGAATGCCGAAAGCGCGCGCTGACGGGCGCCCTGGGTCTTGTTCGAATGGATGGCATCGGCGGAGATGCCGTTGCTGGAAAGCTGCCGAGTTATACGGTCGGCGCGGTGTTTCGTGCGTGTGAACACCAGGGCGCGGCTGACATGTTCCGCTTTCAATATGTCGGTGAGAAGGTCGCGCTTGTTCTCTTGCTCGACGAACAGAACCTTCTGCTCGATATTTCCGGACACGGAGGCGCGGGGGGTTATTTCCACCCGTGATGGGTCTATCAGCATGTCGGAGGCGAGGTCGGCAATTTCCCAGGACAGCGTGGCCGAGAAGAACAACGTCTGCCGGGCTACGGGAAGTTTTGACACGATCTTGCGCACATCTACGACAAATCCCATGTCGAGCATACGGTCGGCCTCATCGAGAACGAGTATTTCGACGCGGTCGAGGCGAACAAATCCCTGATTGTAGAGGTCGAGCAGGCGTCCTGGGGTCGCCACCAGAATATCGGGGTTTCTCTGGAGCGCCTTGATCTGTGACGGCGCTGGCACTCCACCGAGAATGACGGCTGTGCGCAGGGGAAGGTGACGGCCGTAGCAGCGAAAGCTCGCTTCGATCTGCAGGGCGAGTTCGCGGGTGGGTGTCAGAATGAGCGTGCGGATAGGCCTGGGACCGCGCTGCCCCTTTTGTTCATGCAGCATGTGCAGTATGGGCAGTGCGAACGCCGCCGTTTTTCCGGTGCCTGTCTGCGCGGTGGCCAGAAGGTCTTTTCCCGCGAGCGCAATGGGAATTGCCTCCAGTTGTACGGGGGTCGGGATTTGATAACCCTCCTCCGTCAAAGCGCGGAGAATGGATTCGTTTAGTGATAGGTTCTTGAAGTAGTCTGTGTTCATGGGCTCCTGTCTTGGTTGCCCGAGATCAACGGCGAAGCGGTCTCGGATAAGCACTCAAAACAGGTTGTGGTGCCGAGAAGTGACGCAGAAAATCATCGGAGTATGCCTTGGTAGGCGATTAAAATCGATATAATATACTAGGAATTCAACAGTTATGCAAGTTATTTAAAGAAAAGAAATACCTTCAGGCATTACGCATAAAAAACGGTTGATACTGTTGATACTATTATGTGTAAAAATTGCTGTTTTTACCGTGAGGAGCTATATTTTTATTCTGGCTTATGACTTCTATATTCTGTATTCTTCCTTAACGCTTGTTGTGAAATTCGTTTTCGTATACATTTCCTTTGGTATATTGAATACTGATTTGGTGATAAAATAAAATACTTATTCCCGGAGAGACCTGTTCATGAAACTTCATATTCCAGTTTTATCGGCTTTGATCGCTTTCCCCCTTACTATTTCTCCGATGTA
>JAUYCD010000138.1 GCA_030692375.1 Candidatus Latescibacter sp.
ACAAGTTCGGCATGATACGTGCACTTCGACAAGCTCAGTGCTCGGTCAGCGGACTCTGAGCCTGTCGAAGAGTCCGCTACATCCTGAACTCGTTTCAGGGTCTGAACAATGAGTGATCCTCCTTATTAACCAGCCTGTAAAAAGCCTTGTGAAAAACACTTTATTGAATAAAATTCCCGCTTTTTCTAAACTCACCTCTTGGTCTCCTCTCTATTATAGAGAGGAGATAACTCGTTGCGAGCCTTATTGCTCCCCCTCTATAGGATAGAGAGGGGGTTAGGGGGTGAGGTTCGGCGGAAAAGAAAATAACAGGCATTTAGACTTTTTCACAAGTCTTTAAAAACGCTTACATATCTCTCGCTGTCGAAAAAATCGGGTGAATAAGTAAAATTATAATATACATGCACTCATGAAGTCAATTGTAATTATCTTCAACAAATCTTTTTCAAATTTTTTATTTTCCTGTTTTTATTTATGTTCGATACTGCTATTTTCCTCCTGTCCGACATGGTTCCGTGATCCCACCGACCCCGGAAGTCAGGTTTCATGAAAACGAACTATCCCCAGCCGAAAGTGAAAATCCCTCTGGCCGGGTCTGCCATGAAAGCGGCGGCCTTTTTTTCTCTGGGAATTCTGGCAGCAGCGCAGATTCCCCTGCGCCCTCTGACATCCGGTATCATTCTCGGAGCGATGATCTTCCTGACCGGAATTTTTTCCAAAAAAGAACGGTTCGGCAATGCCCTGGCTTTTACCACTCTGATCTTTGCGGGGATGTTCGCCTTTGCAGCCCAGAACACCGTGCAGAGACCACTGCCGGTTCCCCCGGAATTTACATACATCCCTGTCAAAGCCGAAGGCTCTCTCAGCGGAGATGCCCGTATCCAATCAGGCAGCACCTATTTCATCCTGGCCTGCCGGAAGATTTCCACAGACAGCACCGTCTATGGTGAAACCGGTCTTTTGCCCTGCGTTCTCTATAACAAACCCCTGTTCCTCACCGATGGTTCCCGGGTTATTCTCCGGGGATCGATAAAAAGTATCCGCCATCCCCTTGCACCAGGGAAATTATGGCGCGTACCCGCAAAAGCTCCGTTCGCCGACCGGTTGAACATAGATTCGTCATCTCTGGGAATTACCATCACAGATGAAGGAAGATTCTTCTCTGCTCTCAGAAACACTCTTACAGGCTTTATCAACCGGTATGATTTCATGGGACAGAACGGACTTCTTCAAGCCCTGACCATCGGCGATCTCCGCGGGCTTTCCCCGGAAACAAGGGCGGAATTCACCCAGACCGGCATCGCCCACCTGCTGGCGGTTTCGGGAATGAATGTGGGAGTGCTGGCAGTCTCCCTGAATTTTCTGTTCGTCTTCCTCCCCATAGGGAAAAAGATGCGCCTCCTTGCCGTGATCATCCTGCTCTTCCTGTATACCGGAATCTGCGGATTTCAACCGCCCATATCCAGGGCGTTCCTCATGGCCGCGATACTCATGGGCGCCCAGTTTTTCGAACGTCCCCCGCGCATGGAACATACCCTGTTCCTGGCGATTCTGTTCATCCTTGCTGTCGATCCGGGAGCTCTGGGAGGCGCTTCTCTTGAGCTCTCCTTTGCGGCGGTATGGGCATTGATAACTTTCTATGCTCCGGTCATGAACCGGTTCCGGGGAATACTGCGCACCCGCAGATACCTGCGTCCCGTTTTTGGATTGATAATTGCCACTTCCGTCTGTACTCTGGCAACCGCTCCCATAGTGGCGGCGCATTTCGGCGCCATCCCCTTTCTCGCCCTTCCGGTCAACATACCGGCTGTCCCCCTGGCAAACTGCATCACGGTCCTCGGGTTGGCAGCCACCGGGGTGATCGCACTTGGCGCTCTTGCGGCGCCGCTCGCCCAGTTTTTAGTGTTCATAACCGGAATTCTCCTGACATCGCTCGCCCATCTCGCTCTCTACGCCTCGAAAATACCCCTTTCGTCTTTAACCGTCGGGAACGCCTCCCCCCTTTTCGGCGTCGGGATGGCCTGCTGGCTCTATATCCTATCACGTTCCCGGAGAAGACCGGCTTTCCAGAAAGCGCTCCTCTATATCCCTCTCACACTGATCCTGGTGTTCACCTGGAGACCGGTCGCAGACGCGTTCCAGAAAAAGGGTGAGGGAACAGCGGTCTTTTTCGATGTAGGACAGGGAGACGCCGCACTGGTTGAGTATCCCGGAGGTCTTAATTTTCTGGTAGATACCGGGCCATCCTATCGTAATCACACCGCCGCGGAATCCATGGTTATCCCCAGTTTGAGGAATGCAGGCATAAAAAAACTGGACGGGGTCTTTCTCACCCACATGGATACCGATCATGTCGGGGGCCTTTCCGCCATCCTGAAAAATATCCCGGTAAAGGCTCTCTACTGCCGTCTGTCGATCTGCGATTCACTCCGGAAGATCTATGGCGGCCGGGTGACCGGCCTTTCGGCGGGAGATTCTCTTTCATTTTTTGGGGGAGGGATTCTCATTATATCTTCCGGAGAATATTCTATGGTGCATCATAATGAGAACAATGCTTCCCTGCTTATGAGGTTCAGCCTGGGCAGCAGCGCTATTATTTTCACCGGCGATATCGAGGGAGACATGCAGCACGCTCTGCTACCCTGGGGACGGGCGCTCCGGGCGGAAGTACTGAAAATCCCTCATCACGGCGCAGCGGGTCTGGACAGCGATTTTGTCGGCGCCATCAGCCCCAAAACAGCGATAATCTCCTGTGGAATAAATAATCGTTACGGACATCCGGCCCAAACCACACTCAACGTTCTCGACAAGCAACATTGCACCATACGCCGCACCGACCGCGAGGGGAGCATCATTTTCCGCCCCCCTGATTTCCGGACGGCGGCGGAATCATTTTGATGTAAGAAAAATGTTCAAAATATGGTATATTTTAGAAGAAAAAATATGTCTCGCAAAGTTCGCAAAGTCAAAAAAGAATCCAAGTATATCGTTAAATCAGTAAATTTGAACACCCAATAAGGTATCGAGTAGATATGTTGAAACGATTTTTTATCCCTCTATTTCTAATCATTGCGAATGTCCATTTCCTTGGTGCGGAAACATTCAGCATCGCCTATGAAAACGGGCGGGTGGTGAGACGGTATCCGGAAAAGTCCCACCCGGTTATCGGTTTGGCGCTTTCCGGCGGAGGAGCGCGGGGAGTTGCGCATATCGGAATCATCGAGGTTTTGGAAAACAAGGGTATCCGGGTCGAGAAGATCGCGGGGACCTCGATGGGAAGCATTGTCGGAGGGCTTTATGCAGCCGGTTATTCACCGCAGGTACTTGCAACATTCTTTGAAAACAATGATTGGTCGGATATTCTCAAAAGCGACCCGAAACGAAGGAGCGCATATATCAGCCAGAAAGAAGCCAACCGCTGGCCCCTTGTGGAAATGCGCTTCAACGGCCTCAAGGCGCAGATACCGACCCGATGGTCGTCCGGGCAGCGGGTCATATCCACCCTTTCCTGGCTGACTCTTTGTCCCTCTTTTGAATGCGGAGGCGATTTCGACCTTCTTCCCATACCTTTCCGCTCGGTCGCCACAGACCTCAATACCGGAAATGCCGAAGTTTTTAAAAGCGGCAGCCTGGCCCGCGCCATCCAGGCATCAACCACCATTCCCCTCTTGTTCAACCCTGTCGAATGGGACAACAAGCTGCTCGTGGACGGCGGCCTGATCAACAACCTCCCCGTGAACGTCCTGAGAGACATGGGGAGCGATTTTGTCATCGCTTGCGCAATCGAAGAGAGTATGCATTCCCCCGAAGAATTGAAAAACCCGGTCAACATCGCCGACCAGGTCACCAGTATATCGATGCGGAATATCACCAAGATTTCCCGTGAACAGGCCGATTTTGTCATAAGTCCGGACATGGAAGGTTTTTCATCGACCGATTTTTCGCGTATTCCCGAAATGATCGAGAAGGGAAGACAGGAGGCCCTTCAGACGGTTCCAGCCCTCCTGGATTCACTGGCGAAAATGAACGACCGCTACAAAAAGGCATACATCCGGGAGATCACGGTTGCACCCGAAGCGGAGAAGGATTTTGTTTCCAAAATCCTCGCCGGATTTGTGGCCGCCGGGGCAAGCAATCCCTGGCCGAGGATTCTGAAAGGAATCGAGGAACTCTGGGCTACCGGACGGTACTTCTCGATCAGCGGAGAGGTTGACGAGAACACCGGGTCGCTCCGTGTCGCTGTTATCAGGGTCCCTCAATTCATGTCTGTACATGTCCTCGGAAAAAACCGTGACGCGGTCATCGATACCACCGAAGTATTCTCTTCCGATACTAATCTGCCTCTGTCCATCGACAGCATAATTGAACGCATGGATTCTCAGATTCGACTGATCCGATCCCAGGGATATTCCTTTGCATATATCACCTCGCAGGAATTGAGCGCGGCTCAGGACACATTGAAAGTTACGGTCACCGTTCCCTCACTGACCGGCGTGTTCATGGACCCTAACATGAAAACACGGCCATCTCTGATCACCCGTGAATTTGATATGCTGCCGGGCGATATCTTTGATTTGAACAGGATCATGGCGTCGATGGACAATCTCTACGGCACCGACCTGTTCGATCAGGTCTCTACAGATGTGGAACCACTGAACGGCGGGGTAGGGCTTACCATTCATCTCAAGGAAAAGAACTGGTCTGTAGTCCGTCTAGGACTCAGATATGACGAATTCAACAGCGCCGAAGGACGCCTCAACATCTTGCAGGAGAATATCCTGGGATCCGGGAATCAACTGGGAGGAACCCTGCAGGCCGGCGAGCGTAACCGTATTCTCATGGTGGAAAACCGGAGCGACCGGGTATATAAATCCCTTTTCACGTTCAGCATAAAGGCCTATCAGCATCTCCGGAAACGGCCGATTTATGACAATCACCGTTTAGTTTCCGATTATGATGATGACCGTTACGGTTTGGTCTTATCTGTCGGACAGCAGATGGACAAACTGGGGAATATGGTATTTCAGTTCCGGAACGAATCCTCCTGGACCCGCTACCCGGATTCTCTGAAAGACCATAACGCACACCGCCAGTTCCGCAGCATCACCGTCCGCTCGATCATCGACAGCTACGACCGCTATCCATTCCCGCAAAACGGCAAGCTGAATGTCGTCTATGTGGAGAATTCCTCGAAATTCCTCGGTGGAACCGAGCAGTATGTGAAAATTTTCTGGGGCAACACCCAGGTAAAAACTTTCGCGGAGAAACACGCGGTTTCCGGCTCCCTGTTTCTGGGCACTGCCGATCCCTCGATCCCCGAAAATGAATTATTCACCCTCGGCGGAAATCACACCCGCCTGGACTGCTACAATGCCGAGACCGGCGGCTCGCTCTTCTACTCGGACTTCATGGGTCTTATGAATGAGGAAAAGAGCGGGACCCGCCTGGCGGCGGCGAGATTATCCTACCGTCTTTTTATACCACGCTATTTCTACTTGTACCTCCTTTACGGCGCGGGGAATGTCTGGGGAAAAGGCGCCTCGATACGGGCGGATTCGCTCCTGCAATACTACGGAATACGGGGATCGTTCTCCTCTCCGTTCGGCCCGCTCTCCCTAGGCTGGGGCATCACCTCAAAAGGAGAAGACCGTCTGTACATGACCGCCGGATGGGAGTTTTAAAGGCAAGGATGAAGGATGAAGAACTATAATCCGGCAAAAGTGTTTCAAAGTCCTAAGTTCTGTCAAAACCTCACCCGGCCTTTGGCCACCCTCTCCTAATTAGGAGAGGGTAATGATATTGCTCGCAACGAGTTACCCCCTCTCCTGACTAGGAGAGGGGGACAGGGGGTGAGGTTTAAAAACAGAGAATGAGCAAAATTTCCTTTTCCCCCGGATCATGAAGGATGAACCATGATTTTAGGGATTCAAAGATGATATAGATGAATCAATCTCAAGAAAAATCAAGCTAATCACCTAATCATGCAAATCAGGGTTCAGACTTTTTTATTTCAGCATTACCGCCTGAATATGCGAAGAAATCCGGTCGAGGATCCGCTTGCTTTTGGAGGCGTTCCGGGGGAGCTGGATGGTGTAAATGCCCTTTTTGAGGCCGATGATGAGTTCGTACCTTTTCCCCAGCAGGCTGCCCGACTCGGCAACCATGCAGGTCTCGATGCGGATGAGTTCTGTTTCCATACGGTCGTCGGGCATTTCCAGAATGAGCCGCCGGTCGGTCAGGATAAGGTCGCAGTTCTTCCGGGCTGATTTGCCCGGTTTGGCGGGAATTGACACTGTCGGACCGGAATTGAACAGGTTTCCGCTGGTAAAGATGATGATGATCTTTTCCCCTTTTTCCAGTGCGACCCCGCTCGCCTGGAGCCAGACAGCATAATTTCGTTCGAGAACGTCATAGGGGAGCAGCGCTTCACAGAGCTTTTCCACTGCTTTTACCCCCTCATTGTTCATGTCGGCATGACATGTGGGGCATTCATTAGAGACGGTGTCTGCCATATTCCCGCATGCCGGGCATTTACGGTATAGGGGGGTGTCGCATGTAAGGCAGTAGCGGCGGTCTTGCGGATTCGGTTCGGTACAACGGGGGCAAGGAATGGAATGGAGAAGCGCTGCTAAAGGGCTTGGCGCTTTTTCAGCTTTTTGGGGGAGAGCGGGTCTGGACTCCGAAGTGGATGGCGCCGGCTCGGGCTTCGGACGGGCGGAAGGCTGGCGGCCTTTGATATAGGCAAAATAGTGGAAGCTGTCGCCGGAGGTCTCCATGTCACGGCAGGCGATAGACACCTCTACAAACCCGATACGTTTCACTCCCTTGGAAAATCCGACCAGCAGGCACAAGTCCGCCACCGCGCAGATAATACGCGGGCAGCCCTCCGAATAGTTGTATATGCCCTCGAATGCATCGTCGGTAAAAATATCGGCGGCGGCGCCGACTTTCCTGAGCCGGAACTGTACCAAAGAGCGGGTGTCGTTGAAATCAAGGTTCTTCAGAAAGAAGCGGACAGGCAGGCGCTGCCAGAATTCAGGCATGTCGCGGAGGATGCTGTCCAGGGGCTTCTGCCCGGAAAAGATGAAAGTCAGAAGAAAGGCGTCCGATACACAGAAATTGAGGAGAATTCTGAGCTCGCCGAGGATGTCGGGCCTCTCTTTGAGCATTTGGCCCTCGTCTACGATAACCACTACCTTGATGTTCTCGTTGTAGTGGGTAAAGAGGCGGTCGCGGAGGTAATTAAGCGAGCGGATCTTCTCCTCCGTATGCAGCTCTCCGCCCAGCTGGCGGGCGATTTCACCGATGATCTCGATAGGGCTCAGGGTGGGATGATCGATGTAAACCACCCTGACTCTTCCGGCATAGTATTCTTTGAGGTCGTTCTGCAGCCGGGCGAGAATAGAGGTTTTCCCGTTGCCAGCAGTGTCGGAGACGAGGAGCGCTCCCCCCTTGTGGGAAAAAATGGCGTATTTCAGGCGCATGAGACATTCGGCGTGCTGGCCCGAAAGATAGAGCATCTCCGGATCCGGGGTCAGGGAAAATGGCGGCTTGGTCATACCCCACCAGGTGAGATAGTCTTCGTTCATGACATCCTCGAGACAATGAACTCCGCAATTTTTGCCGCAATCTCCTTCTTGCTTGAAGCCCGATCTATAATCGTCCCTCCCGGCGCCACAAAGATCGCTTCGTGCGCATCCGGAGCTACACGGTCAAGATCATTTGCCACTACCATATCAAGATTGTAGCGGCGAAGAGAGTCGCCTGCCCGTGCAGCCAATTCCTCCTCGCTCACTCCGGCTTCAAGCTTGAAACCCACCGTACAGGCATCCGGCAGGAGTTCGCGGATGAGAGCGATGACCTTGGGCGCCCGGACCAGCCGTACATCCCAGAACTCGGTGGAGGAGGGCTGTTTCCCCCCCATTTTGCATTCGGGAACATAATCAAGAACCGCCATGGCATGAACCACTGCGCGGATATTTCCGCTCGCTGCGGTAATTCGTATCTGTTCGATCAGGTCATCGATGGTGACCACTTCGACTTCTTCCAGAAGGCTGCTCACGCTCACCGAAGGCGATTCTCCGCCAAGGCCGCGTATGAGTTTAACCCGTATACCACGGGAAACAAGAGCTTCGGCGACCCTCGCTCCGAGCGCTCCGGTAGAGGTGTTCGCAATGTATCGCACCCGGTCCAGCCATGCACGGGTCGGACCGGATGTCACCAGCACTTTTCCGGGAGATTTTTCATTCAAGTATGTCATCAGGTAAGTATTTCTTGAAAATACAATAATACGGTTATGTCTTTAAGTCAGCAACAAACGGTAAATGAGAGAAATTGTGTGCTCCTGTGTCTTTAAATATCCCACCTGCCTTCGGCATCCCCCCTTATTAAGGGGGGAATATAGGGAGAGGGTTCTGTCAAATCCTAATAAATGTTTACATCCAGGAACAATTTTCTTTTCCCCCCCTTAATAAGACGAGGGCGACAAAAGGATAATTTTGACATAAGTTGTTATAAATAAATGAATATTTAGCTTGACATGGCGGTTTAGATTTATTATATTTAAGGTATTGTTATGAAAGGAGATAAAGCCGCCATGCAACATATTGTAGATCCACGACAAACGAGTTTGATTGACCCTTATACAGGGGTATTTTCG
>JAUYCD010000139.1 GCA_030692375.1 Candidatus Latescibacter sp.
GAAAAACGTTTCACGTTTTCCCACATTACCACAGCTACTACAACAATACACGCAACGATTTGTATTTTTTTGATTTAAAGCCCCTTTTGAGAAAATATTTTGGTAGTTAGACAAGGGGGAGAACATCATAATTTTGCTAACCTTAATAATATCTGATCTTTAAGTGTTAAATTTCATAATACTTTTGACAGAACCCAAATCTCAAAAAGGAGGAATGAAATGAACAATCAGTGGATCAGATTACTCAGGATTTTGCTGATTCTTGTGGCCATGACATCGCTTGTATCGGCAATCTCGGTACATGCCCAGAAACTCAACGGAGCGGGCGCCACTTTCCCCTACCCCCTGTATTCACAATGGGCTTTCCAATATAACAAGATTACCGGAATGGAACTCAACTATCAGTCCATCGGTTCCGGCGGCGGTATCCAGCAGATAAAGGCCAAAACGGTGGATTTCGGCGCTTCGGACGCTCCTCTCACCAAGGAGGAGCTTGCTCAGAGCGGTCTCATCCAGTTTCCCATGATTATGGGCGGGGTTGCACTGGTGGTGAACGTAGAAGGTATCAAACCGGGTCAGATGCGGCTCACCCCTGAAGTACTGGCCGACATTTTCCTCGGTAAGATCAAGAACTGGAACGACCCGGCTGTCAAAGCGATAAATCCGGGAGTCAACCTCCCGAATCGTGCTATCACTGTGGTGCACCGTTCCGATGGCTCCGGAACAACCTGGATATTCACAAACTACCTTGATAAGGTCTCCCCTGAATGGCACAGCAAGGTCGGAACCGACAAAGCGGTGGCCTGGCCGGTCGGTGTCGCCGGAAAAGGCAATGAAGGCGTCGCGGCTTATGTGACCCGCATCCTAGGCTCGATCGGGTATGTGGAATTCGCATACGCTTTAACCAACAAGATGGCGCACACCCAGCTCAAGAACAGCGCCGGTGAATTTCTCCAGCCCACCACTGCAACCTTCCAGGCGGCGGCCGCCAATGCCGACTGGAAAAACGCCCCGGGATTTTACATGGTGCTGACCAACCAGCCCGGAAAACAGAGCTGGCCGATCACCGGCGCCTCTTTCATCCTCATCTACAAGGAGCAGAAGGACCAAAAAATGGCCGGGAGCATGTTCAATTTTTTCGACTGGTGTTTCCGTAACGGTGGTGAAACTGCACGTAAGCTCTTTTACGTTCCCATGCCGGACCAGGTGGTAAAATTGGTGGAAGAGCGCTGGGCGAAGGATGTAACATCAAGCGGAAGCCCGGTCTGGAAATCAACCGTTAAGCAGTGATAGCAACCGAGATTTATACATGACGACATACTCACGGAAGAGTTATCATATCCTGAAACGAGTTCAGGATGACACGTGTCATGCCGAACTTGTTTCGGCATCTATCCCAAAGAAGGTACGATGAAACTTATCGTCAAGTTATGTAAACATGGTACAAACAGCACAACATCATTTTTCAACGGGCAAACCTTAACCAAGGAGTGTACAATGAAACATCTGAATGTAAAGCGGGCAATAGTTTTGATTTCAATTATAGGAATCTTTCCCGCTGTCTCCCATTCCCAGGGTCAGATTGCCTTTTCAACAGGCGACCTGGTTTTCAAAGGCGACCTGCGGTACCGGCATGAATATATAAAGCAGGAAAACACCGATCAGAGGGACCGTCAGAGACTCCGCGCCCGGCTGAATATGACTGCAACTGTGGACAAGAGTGTCAACTTCATCTTCGCTCTGGCCAGCGGCTCTTCAGACGACCCTATTTCCTCCAACCAGGATTTGACCGGGGGATTTTCTGACAAACCGATCTGGATCGATCAGGTCTATTTCGACTGGACAACTCCCATGCCCGGTTTGAAAATCCAGGGCGGAAAGGTGAAAAATCCCTTCTTGGCGGTTGGCCGGAACCAGTTGATCTGGGATCATGATCTCAATCCCGAAGGACTTTCGTTTCAATTCACCAAAACCGCGGCTCCGGTGGATGTTTTCGCCAACGGCTCATTTTTCTGGGTTCAGGAGCGCGCTGCTGATAAGGATTCCTACCTCGCTGGAGGGCAGGCGGGAGTAAAGAAGGCTGGAAGCTTTGGCGATATAACCCTCGGCAGCAGCTACTTTGATTACGTACATGGCAAGGGATACGCCACTTTTTATGACGCTGCGAAAAGCTTCGGAAACTCGGTGGATGCTAAAAAGCTGTACCTGTACGATTACCGGTTGGTTGAAGCTTTCGGCGAACTGAATCTCTCTCAGTTCGGTCTTCCGATTGGCTTCCAGGGCGACTATGTAACCAATGTAGCAAAAGATGTCCAAAAAAATAAGGGTTACTATATCGGCGCGTCACTGGGCAAAACGACAGTTCCCGGTACCTGGGATATAAAAGCCGGATATAGGAATCTGGAAAAGGATGCGGTCATCGGAGCATTCAACGATTCCGACTTCTCCGGTGGCGGCGCCGACAACAAGGGCTTTGTATTCAATGCTGACTACCAGACCGCAAAAAACATCACCCTCAATCTCACCTGGTTCAAAAATACAAAGAGTCTCACCAACGGAGCGGATTACAACCGCGTGCAGATAGATACCAACTTCAAGTTCTAGCCTCCCTGTCTCCCCGACGAAAAGGCGCAGAAGAGAGTATCCTTCTGCCCTTTTTTTAAAAAAACCAGCCTATTCCCAGTGCTTCTCGCTATTTCTGGCTTGAAAATGCAGAAAAAAAGGTATACCATAGCAGATATGACTTTTCCAAGCAAAAAAAAACTATTCAGGGAGGTTTTTAGTGAAGTATCGGATACAAAAACGAGCAATTCTCCTGTCCGCAATTCTTGGAATTCTGCCAACTGCATCATATTCACAGACGCTCAGTTTCTCTCCCGCCGGCGCCCTGGTATTCAAGGGGGATTTCCGTTATCGCCATCAATATTCCAAAGAAGAAAATATGGAACAGCGAAACCGCGACAGATTCCGTCTCCGTCTGAATATGACCGCCGCTGTACAAGAAAATGTGAATATCATAGCAGGACTGGCTACCGGAATCAACAATTCTCCGACTACAGAGATTCAGGATATGACAGGTGGTTTTTCGAAAAAACAGGTATGGCTCGATCTGGCGTACATCGATTGGACCACACCCATTACCGGCCTTAAAGTTCAGGGTGGAAAGATAAAAAATCCTTTCTATACAGTCGCCCGCAGCCAGTTGATCTGGGACACTGACCTCAACCCGGAAGGGCTGGCAATTCTGTGTTCCGGGACATCCAAACCGATGGGTTTTTTTATCAACTGCGCCTTTTTTGATGTCGAGGAGCGCGCCGCCGCAAAAGACTCCTATTTACTGGGCGGCCAGGTCGGGCTGAAACATACGGATTCGTCAGGAAATGTAATCCTTGGCGCCAGCTTCTACGATTATTTGAACAGCAGGGGGTTCCCCACTTTCTACGATCCGGCAAAAAGCTACGGAAACTCTGTGGATGCCGGCAAGCTGTATCTCTTCGATTACCGGATGGCGGAGGTTTTCGGCGAAATTTCTACCACAAAACCGGGTTTCCCGCTGGATATTCAGGCGGATTATGTAGCCAACATGGCACCGGATGTCAAAGCCGGGCTGGGGTATTTCGCAGGCATCTCCCTTGGGAAAACGGCCAATCCCGGCTCCTGGGCTTTACGGATACAATACCGGAAACTGGAGAAGGATGCAGTTATCGGGGTTTTCACCGATTCAGAGTTCGCCGGGAGCGGAACCGACAACAAAGGCTGGGTATTCGGCGCCGACTTTCAGGCCGCCCGGAACATCACCGCAGGTCTGAGCTATTACAAAAACCAGAAGGGGATCGCCAACGGGCTTGATTTCACACGGATGGATTTTGATCTTTCTTTTAATTTCTGATTGCAGTCATCGTGTCAATATATATGCGCTAGTTCATAAGAGTAGATGCCGAAACGGTTTCATCGTTCCCGTGAAACGGCAACATGTTCGGCATGACGTCATCCTGAACTTGTTTCAGTATCTATTTCTTCTCCGAATGAGTGTTGAGAATGGAAGAAGAAATTTTCGATTACCCGGTCGACGGCATCCTCGATCTGCACATGTTCCAGCCGAAGGATGTCAAGTCGGTGCTCTCCGAATACCTGACCGAGTGCCGCGCGCGGGGCATTCTCCGGGTGCGCATCATTCACGGCAAGGGGCAGGGTGTCCTAAGGGAGATCGTGCATTCATTTCTTAAAAACTGCACGTATTGCATCGAATTCCAGACCCCCTCCGATGCCTCCGGGTGGGGCGCGACCATAGCTATACTAAAACCTTTGGAGAAAAAAGAATGACTGCACAGAAAATTCGTGAGTCCTGGGGTTCGCGATTCGGTGTCATTCTCGCCGTGGCCGGGTCGGCTATCGGGCTCGGAAACTTCCTCCGGTTCCCGGTGCAGGCCGCGCAGAACGGTGGGGGTGCCTTTCTCATCCCTTATTTCGTATCGCTTGTGCTCCTGGGATTTCCGCTCATGCTGGTAGAGTGGACTCTGGGCAGGTATGGCGGCATTCACGGCTACGGGACCGCGCCTTCCATCTTCGCCGTTACCACACGCAACCGTTTCCTCCGGTACTTCGGCGTGGTCGGCATATTCTCACCGATAATCATCTTCATCTATTATACCTACGTTGAATCGTGGCTCCTGGGATTCGCCTTCCAATCCCTTTTCGGCTCGCTCATGCAGGCGGCCCGGGACGGCTCGTCCACCAAAGAATTTCTCCTCGCCTACCAGGGAATCGTGAAGAACACGTGGTTCGACGGCATCGGCCAGGCGTACTTCTTCTTTCTCGTTACCTTCGCCCTCAACTTTATCGTCGTCTGGAGAGGCGTCCAGGGGGGCATCGAGATATTCAACAAATTCGCCATGCCGATCCTCATCCTCCTCGGAATCGTCATTATGATCAGGGTGCTGACCCTCGGAGCCGCGAACGCGCAGCACCCGGACTGGAATGTACTGAATGGCTTAGGCTACCTCTGGAATCCCGATTTCTCCTGCCTCAAAAGCGGAAAGACCTGGCTCGCCGCCGCCGGGCAGATATTCTTCACCCTCGGCATCGGCATGGGAATCATCCTTACCTATGCGAGCTACCTCAAGCGATCGGATGATGTGACCCTCAACGGCCTTACCGCCACGAGCCTCAACGAATTCGCAGAGGTGATCATCGGCGGTTCCATTGTGATCCCGGCGGCGTTCGTGTTCATGGGCCCCGCAGGACTTGTCGATATCGCCAACGGCGGCTCGTACAACCTCGGTTTCGTGACCATGCCCCAAATCTTCGGGTTCATGCACTTCGGCGCATTGCTGGCGTTCATCTGGTTCATCATGCTGTTCTTCGCCGGAACGACGAGCTCGGTGGCCATGCTCCAGCCGGCGGTGGCATTTTTCGATGAAGAGTTCGGCCTCGGGCGCCGTAAGGCAACCCTTATCGCCCTGGTATTCTGCTTCATCGCCTGCCAGGGGGTCATCTTCGGCATCTCCCACGGTGTCATGGAGGAGCTGGACTTCTGGGGCGGAACGGTCAGCCTCGTGCTGCTCGGCACAATCGAGGCGGTCATTTTTGGCTGGGTGATAGGCATCGACCGCGCCTGGCGCGAGACACACCACGGCGCCGATATTACCATTCCCCCGATATTCAAATTCGTCGTCAAGTATGTCACACCAACCTTCCTGCTCATCATCCTTGTCACCTGGACAGTTCAGATGGCGATCCCGACTTTCCGGATGGAAGGGGTGTCCCCGGAGAACCGGGCATGGGTAATCGGTACGAGAATAGCGATTGCAGCTTTCATTCTATTTTTGACATTTTTGGTATTTCGCGCCTGGAGGGGAAGAGAGCTTCCGGCTAATGATGATGAAAGGTAAATCACATTCCGAGCCTTCTACAAAAGTTAAGATTGTTGGAAGCAGCCCCCTTCAATCCACCCCGCACGTACTGCGTACGAGCGGGGACCCCGTGTCCTTCGGACATCCTTCCCCCAGAGGGGGCAGGAATCGACTGTGAAGCAACGACTTCCCTTGCCCCCTACGGGGGTAAACGGTTTCATCGTTCCCGCGAAGCGGCAAGGGACCGAGGGATAGGGGGCTGTAGTTAACAACTCGTCTTCTTTTTTCATATAAAACGAC
>JAUYCD010000140.1 GCA_030692375.1 Candidatus Latescibacter sp.
TAAATATAATAACACGTAAGTGCAACATACTCAGTAAAATATCTGTTACATTTTGTTTTTTAGTCATTTAAGTCCCCCGTTGGGGGATTTAGGGGGCTGTAGTTTTGAGGTTTACAGAAAGAAAATTATTTTTATGAATAATCCGGGCTATATCATATGTTGAAATTAAACTTCCGTCTCTCGACTATTTAATCGCAGAATAGAGATCACGTGCGAATTCTTTTGTAACACCTTTGGCAGTATTTCTTGTGAAATTGTTTACGATGTCCCATTTCCCGCTGATAAAACCATTCCAAACGACTCCCATTGTAGCTGTGCGTAAGACAAATACCTGTGCACTCATCGTTGCAAAATTTTGTTCAGCTCCGCCGGGGACAAGCGTCATACCTTTACCAGGGAAATTTTGCTTACCCAACATAGGCATCGCGGAAGCGGTAGCCCCCCTCGTTACTGTCATACCGAAAATCACAATAAGGTAGTCAACCCGGGCAGAAGCAAGTTTTGCTGAAAGTGACTCACGACTCGCAGCCGTCAATGTCGCTATGCCATAAGCATCTTGAGAGAGAGTCAGATCAGTACGAATGCTGTCCAATGAAGAAAAATTTAGCCTCCTGTACTTACCGTTTTGCCAGTCGTACATTTCTTCCTTGCCTGTAAGACAATCAACCAAGAATGACCGAATAAATGCCTCCCCGGACGCGGGATTACCATCGAACGCGGAGATGAAGTCTTGTACCATAGATTTGATATTAATAGAATCCCAGAGTAAGAAAGCGCACCGATTTTTTAGCACTGAATAATCAGAGTACGAGGGATCACGAAAAATGATGGGGCGTTTAGCTGCACAACCTGACACAATACATAAGATAAGAATCGGTATCCACTTCCACATTTGACACCTCATTTTACACGTCCTTGCCGCCGCGCTTCTCGCCGTCTGGTGAATGCAATTGTTTGGTCATTTCGGGAAGTGTTCCTGTATATAATGTAATGCATCGCGCGGAGGTAATTCAGTTGATGAAGGCCCAGAGCGCACGTAAAAGGCTTCAGGCGTGTTCTTGTCCGGTTTGAGCCAGACGTCCTCTTTGCTCTGCTTACAAACGACCCAACAGATTCTCTTGTCATCAATAGTCACTAAATCATAGTCAATATACTGAAAAACACTGGGGATTATTTTGTCGGTGATTAGATTCCGTATGTGGAGGAGAAACTTGTCTTCATTTGCAAAATGATCTTGCTCGATCCCAAGGATAGTATGGTCGTCAGCGACACCTATCAAAAGCTCTCCGCCCTGTGTGTTACAAAAAGCCACAATTGTCTTGAGTGTCGCAAGTTCTATATTGTTATCGTTCCGATTGGCCTTCAGATTCCAACGTAGTGAAGACTTAAACTCAAATTTTGATGTTTCGCCGTGAACAATTCGACTCTTTAAATTATTGGTCGAGATTTGAGACTTGATTTTACGAATTCGGTCTTCGTAATAGGTTGTGACTTGGGTCAACTGGCTTTTCAAACGTTCGTTTTCTCCCTCTTTTCCGCGCGAGGCATTAAGTTGCACCCGTAGTTCGGCAATTTGTGCGTCTTTGCTTTGTAATTCATCACGGAGAACAATTAGATCATCTGTCGTGGAGGACCCGATATGATCATCACCGAGTCGTTGAAGCTCGGAGAGTGGCAACAATGGAATTTGAATATTCGATAAGGCACTAAGTGATAACCTTGGGATTAATGCCCCGCTTGTGGCTTTTTCCGCGTCTTGCAGAAAATGTTCCTGGCCTTTCAGAGTTCGGAGGTAAGATACGATGTAGTCGTTATTTTCAGGCGTTCTGATGATAGCACAACTGTTGTTCACTACAGCCATAGGATCTGTATCACGATATATGTAAAGCTTTCGCCTGTTGAACAGTGTTGAGACAATGATGTCGCCGGGTTGAGCTATGGCTCGACGAAAACTGTCCTTTTGTGTGTCATCGACGTATGAATCCTTGTTAGTCTTCTCTAAACGACTGTCATTGATATTGCGCCCACCAATCAGTAAATATTTGCCCTGCTGTTTTCGTTCTTCTGGCAGGGGAGAATAGCCGGGAAATATAACTGCAAGTTCATTAATTGTTGCGATTCGTGTCTTTGGTGTCCCATTCATGGTTTCATCCTTTTCTTAGACCCAACGCCCCGGTTGAGCGGCCGGTTTTCCCGTAGCGAAGCGGCGGGGAAACCGGTCCGCCTCGAACCTGTTGTTAGATGGCGATTTCCAGCACACGGTGAAGTGCCTTTGTTTTCAACGCCCATTCTAATGTGTGGCGGCCGATATCTCGATAGCTGGCTCCGAATAGTGCGGAGTAGTTCTCATGGACTTGCGAGTTGGGATCGACAACAAAAACGTTGGGCCTATTTGTCCGCGTTCCGGTGGCGAGTGCAGCATGGATCAGCGCACGCATAAAACCATCGGTCGGCGGCATGCTGTAACCGATAAACAGAATCGTATTTGCCGTGCTGAGCTCATTGAATGCATATTTCCAAACATTTGCCAACCAGTGTTTTCTCGCTACCTTTGCGTAGGTTGGAGGAACAATAGCAGGCGTCAGTGATTGACCATAGTCGTTACGAATTTTCCAAATCGCGTCAACAGCAAATATAGCTGGTTTATTCAGAAAATTGTAGGACAGGCCGATAGGTTTATCGTCTCCAAGATCGATGGAAACAAATAATTTATGGTCGCCACTTTTAGACACGTCTTCGAAATAATTGACACTCCCGTGGAGCTTGCATAACACGAATTGTACGTCGGGGTCATCCTGATTTACCCGCAAATAGGGCGTTGATCCGTGACCGGCATTGATGATGTTAACACCGTCGGAAAGTCCCTTGAACGGGTATGCACATAGTGCCCCGTTCTTCCAGGACATGTACTCGAAGATCAGATCGTAATTCGTCGAAATAACGGTTGTCCGTTTCCAAATACACGACTCGCTAAGAAGGCCGAAAAAGTCTGTGTAGGTCTGTTCCCGTGTTTTCCGGTCAGGATTCAAAAGTGGGCATTGCTGGTAGATTTTCCAAAGCCACAGCTGGATCTTTTCGATCAATTGATCCAGCGCGTAATCCGTGTCTTGTAGGCGGATTGTCGAGAGTCCAGCTTCGTTCATTGCTTCGGCGATACAGAAAACCGTTTCGAGATTCTCCGCATCTTCCGACGTTACTGTCGGGGAACGGCGACATATTTTCTGGAAAGCATAGAAGACGTCGGCCGCTTCGACGAGCACCTGCGCAGCGTGCTTTTCGTTTTTCGATGCATGCTTCGAGAGGGTGCGGTAATCCTCTCGTGATTGAGGACCGAAAGCTGACATGACTGGGAGGCCAGCGTCAAAAGCAAAGCCAGCACCGAGAAAAATTACTACATCACGTTTAGGTATCATGGTCATTGTTCTCGGAAGGGAAGTTTACCCATCTAACAAGTAATTCTGTAGCCGTCTTTATAACACCCAATTTAAAAATTATTTCTATTGAATCGCAAAAATAAATAATAAACTATTATACAAAAAAGCTAAATGTATAGCACCCTCATATCCTCACATAAGAGGCCATGCGAGCCGGGAATTATCGACTTGTTCGTTTTCATATTTGCACATTAAACGTTAAGAATCGGCGGCGCAGTCTCACCGTGTCCGCTGGATTTGCTTGTGGGGCCATTTCTTTCATAGATTCCGCTCTATAATCTTCTTCACGTAGGCAGGCATCTCTTGCTGAAGTTCTTCCGTCTTCTTTTTCAACCGATCATAGACTGCAACTTCAGCATCTGTCCAGATGATGTCAAGCCGGCGCTCTTGGCGCATGGCAATGTGAGTGTAATCCTCAGGATAAGCCCAGTAACATGACCGACATATATTGGCATCTTTCTGTTCAAGCCAATTTGCGCAGTGCTCGCAAGACCACGATTTGGCGCGGTTTGCTGAGTTGCAGAGCAACATAAAGTCTTCTGTATCCTGCTTTCCTGCGATATCCCCCGCAACCTCAAATGGGATACGATGGTCAATCTGTAACTCTCGTTCACCGAATGGTTCAAGGTAAATGGCGCACCGCGGACCATACTTTTCGATCAGAAATCGTTTCAGATCCTTCGTGAACGCCGTGCGGCCAATGAATTTTCCAAATCGGGATTTATTAGGATCTCCAAAACGGTATGCGGCAATCTTGCGTCCGTCCGAGCCTTCAACTCTGAACATCTCAATTGGGATACCGTTTTCTTTGACGTCACGCACGGCTCTCGGGGGATGATTGTAGCCATATTTGTCTTTCAACTCTTGCGTGGTTATGAAACCATGCTTGAGAATGTGGTCTATTACTGTCCGAGGACGCTTGGCTTTGACTTTTTTGCATAGCTTTATGAATTCTTTTGGAAGCTTTGGTTTCGTCATGATCTCGTCTCAAAAAGGCACATTTGTTCGCTTCGCGGTAAGCGGTAGACAGTTTTCAATTTAATGAGTTCATCGGCTAATGCTGGGGAAATGTAAAGCGACTCAATAGTAGCGTCGTCCCTGCCCAATAGAGTTGCCTGCGTTGATCGGCCAGCTTGAAGCTCCGTGAGTGTAAGGTTTAAATGTTCGGGGAGGCGAATGCCATGAACTTTATCTCCGGTGCGTCCATCGTAACTAACAAGGTATCTGATATGCCTGGTGTTGAGGTGTTCAAGAACTTCGACAAACTCACAAAACTGTACGCTGGTAAGGTAGCGTGTATCTTTATTCCCACAAACCCCCTGATATGGCGGATCCATATAAATAAGATCGCTCTCGGTCGCTTGCGTTAGAACATCCCTGTAGTTCTTGGATGAAAATGCCGTCTTCCCTTTTAGAAGAGATGATGCTCCAAGAATATGTTCTCGCATGGTGACGGGCATTGTTCCCTTTCGGCGGTTATCGGGACTCTGGTTGAATTCTCCATTAGCATTATATCGGACTGAGGCTTTGACACACCGTGCAAGTAAGTAGAGAAAGTAATCAGGTCTGCCTGTTAAGTTGAACTTGTCCCGAACCTTTTTGTAATACACCTTTGGATCGTCGAGTTGTTCATGCCAAAGGTCTTCATATTCCTTGGCCAGCTTGTCCGGTGTGGTGACAATGGCGCGCCAAAGATCGATCAATGGTTTATTCAAATCGTTTATCTGAAAAGCCTTTGCGCTCTTGTACGTGGCTGCGGCCAGCGATATCGCTGCCGATCCGGCAAATGGCTCATACAGAGTAGACACACTCGCCGGGAAGCACCGCAAAATATCGTCCGCCAAGTTTCGTTTGCTCCCCTGATAAGGGATTGGATGAGGAATATTCATGCCCATAGCCTTTAAATTCTCTTCATTGAGTTTTAATAAGTATTATTTTTTTTCTCTATGACACCCATGACTGTATAATACCGTGTCTGCTGTAGTTGCAAAGTCAATATATGTGTATCAAAATACCTTAAATCATCTCACTGTCAAGTGTTTTTCATTCCAGATGCACAACTCGCACCCTTATCTTTTACACCACTCCCGCGAGTGAAAGATCTATCCACCGGATCAGCCCGATCGGAACGCGGTCTGAATGGGTCACCACCAGTGTGGTCACGATGTGTTTCTCCATAAGATTGACCGCCGCGGCCGCAAAGGCGTTCGGGTCGATGGTCAGGGGATCGGAGCGGGGGGACCGGTCACGGCTGGTATGCGCCATGGCCTCCCGTGCATCCACTTCAAGGGGCCGGGGGACACGCTGGAGAAGCCTCCTCAAATCGCCGTCGGTTATAACCCCGGAAAGACGGCCCTGTTCCGTGATAACCGCGATGCCCAGCTTCTTGTCGCTCATTACCTCAATGACCTCGCCCATGGATGCATTGATATCCGCCAGCGGAAGATCGTCGCCGCAGATCATCAGGTCTTTCACCCGGTAGGTGAGTTTATTGCCGATGGTACCTCCCGGATGCAGAACGGCGAAATCATCGGCGGTCAGCCCTTTACGGTTCAGGAGGCTGATGGCGAGCGCATCGCCGAGAGCCAGTGCGGCTGTGGTCGAGGCAGTCGGCACGATATTGAGCGGACAGGCCTCGCGTTCCACCGCGGTATTCAGCACCACATCGGATATTCCGGCCAGATTGGATACCGGATTCCCGGTTATGGCGATGATGGGTATCCCAAGCCGTTTCAGGTGGTTGAGCATACTGTTCAACTCATCTGTGGAGCCGCTCTTGGATATGATGATCGCCGAATCTCCCCGCATGATCATACCGATGTCGCCATGGGCGCCCTCCACCGGATGGATGAAAAAGGCCGGAATCCCTATACTCGCAAGGGTTGAGGCGATTTTTCTGCCGATTATCCCCGACTTGCCGAGACCGGACACAATGACCCGTCCTTTGGTACGGGATAATATTTCTTCCGCACGGTCAAACTCCGGCCCGATACGATCGATCAGACGGATAATGGCTTCTGCTTCCGTTTTCAGCACTTCTATGGCTATTTCCCTGCTCACCTTTTCAGTAACCTCGCTTTTAATGAATTTCAGGTAGTATTTATACCAATATGGGTATGCCATTAAATAAGGTTCGTGATCGTATATATAGATGCCGAAACAAGTTCGGATGCAGCGGACTCTTCGACAGGCTCAGAGTCCGCTGTCCGAGCACTGAGCTTGTCGAAGTGCACGTGTCATCCTGAACTCGTTTCAGGATCTAAATGTGCAATCAATGCGCAATATTTCTAAAAATACTTACCAAATGACATAACCGGATATACTTATTTCTCTTTTGGTTTGTGAAAATATATATATTTTCAGAACATCTTTCAACCTTAATCTCACATAAGAGAATGCTTATGTCGAATCAAGTCTTCCCACGATAAAATATACCCAATTACTGATATGGAGAAATCATATGCGCTCACGGTCTATTATCCCTTTATCTTCAATTGCGGCAGCAGCAATAATATATCTCACTTTTACCCGGATGATTTGTCCTGCAAATTTCGACAGGGAACCGGGCTTTGTTTATCCTGTCATTACCAGTCCTTATGCTCCGAAATCGTTTAAACCTCAGTCCTATATCGTTTACAAAACTATAGATGATATCACAATAGATGGCGCACTGGACGAATCGAGCTGGAAAAAAGCCAGGTGGACCGACAGTTTCGGCCATATTTTCATGGAAGGTTACAAAAAACCGTTCCTGGCGACCCATGCCAAAATGCTCTGGGATGAGAAGCAGTTTTTTGCCGCAGTAAAGCTCGAAGAACCGAACCTGTTGGGTCATGTTGTCGATAAAGACTCGGAGATATACTTTGACAACGACTTAGAACTTTTCATCGATGTCGATAATGACAGCCAGAATTATATAGAGCTTGAGTTCAACTGTCTGGGCACTGTCTGGGATATGCTGCTGCCAAAGGAATATGGCAGGGGAGGAATACCGTTCAGTCATCCGAAGATTGAAGGCAGCCGCCCATGGGATTTGGAAGGTTTACGTGCCGCGGTGAGAATGGAGGGGAGCATCAATTATCCTCTTGATAAAGACAATGAATGGATTATTGAGATTTCGATTCCCTGGGAGTCGCTCAGAAAAACCGGCAGGGATGGCTCAGTGTTGAATCAACCCGGGAGTAATTTCAGGTTGAATTTCAGTCGTGTCGAACATCCCTGGCCGAGGACGTGGCCGGTCATGGACTGGGAAAACAGGGGCGGGCCTTGCTGGGACTGGACGTGGTCGCCGAACCTCGTCTACAATATGCACAGCTGCGAATCGTGGGGGAAGGTTATTCTTTCAGGCCGTTCTGTACTCCAAGCGGCTGACAGCGACTACAAGAAAACGTTCCCTTTCACCAAACCGCCTAATTCACAAAGAAAACCGGATTTGGGAGAGATGGTAAAAATTCAGGGAGGAACCTTTACCATCGGCCCTGACGAGACCGACCCGGAGGATTCACCTCCAGGCACAGTGACCGTAAAAAGTTTCTTTATCGACCGGTACGAAGTGACCATTTCTGAGTTTGTCCGGTTCCTGAATGAATCCGGTGGAAAACAGTACTATGAAGAAGATATGGCGAATCCCGACTTTTGCGGTGTTGTAAAAACAAAAGACGGCGCCTTTTCCGCCGTTCCCGGCAAGGAATATTACCCCATCGTAATGCTGAAACTTGAGGCTGCACAAGCCTATGCATCCTGGGCGGGTAAGCGTCTTCCTAAAGAGTTCGAATGGGAAATCGCCGCCAGGGGAATTACGGGAAGGAAGTACCCCTGGGGAAACGAGCCTCCTGACGCCGGTCGTTCAAACTACGACAGCATGGTCGGTCATTCATCACCGGTAGGCAGCTACGAGCGTGGGAAGACTCCCGATGGGATTTATGATATGGCAGGGAATGTCTGGGAGATTGTCGAAGGTTCATGGGCAGCTTATCAATGGAAGGGCGATTCAAACAAGCTAAGAACCACCGATCAACTTATTCGCGGCGGCTCATGGATTTCACCTCCGGCGAATATTACCGTAACATATCGAAACGTCATGAAAGGAGCATTTGCTCCGATGTATGGTTTTCGATGCGCAAAGGATGCTGATTGAATGATAATGCTGCGGCGGTTAGACAATTCCTCACCGCTGCTCCCAGGGGGCGTATTGACCGGATACGCCGGCGTGACGGCCGAACCTGAGAGGTGGATTCCCGCGCTCGAACGCACCCAGGTCTGGTTTGCTTCCCTTAAAATCATCGTTGAAGTTTGGGATGGTTATTCCCGCGTCGACAGCGGGATTGGGTACAGTTACCACCTTGTCGGTGACTGACAGTTTCTTGCCGTCATGCACGGTCGTTGTAAGCCCCCACTCAATTTTCGAGGTGGTCGGCGCGAGGTAGAATTCGATTCCGTTCGCGGGGATAAAGGACGGCTTCCCGTGAATCCCGTGGCTCTCGTAACCGGGAACGAGCGGTATGCCGTTGAACAGGTCGTAGTCGAGATCGCTGGGAATCGCCGGCTCACGGGTGCCTGTGAGGGTTCCCGGACAGTCGAAGATGTTGTTCCTCGATACTACGTTTGTACAGGGGTGGCTGCTGAACACACTGAAAGCGCCCCGAGGCTGCAAGGCTGTGTTGTGGAAAATATACCGCCTTCCGCCGATGTAGGGGTCGCGCTCGCCGAGCTTGATCATGCTGCCGCCGAGGGGGTCGAGATGCGTCCGGCGGCTGACGCCGAAAATATTCCTGAAGATGTACAGCGGGCCTTTGGAGGTGACCGCTGTGGCGACATGCTGGTACGTATGGTGGAGGTAATTTCCCCAGATGCGGACGTTCATGTTGGCGCCCTCGCTCTCAATAGCATCGTCCCAGGTATTCGAGATGATATTGCCATAAATGTCTGAATCCCGGCAGGGGCTGCCCTCGAAGCTGTAATTGTCGCCGCCGCCGAACCCGTCGTTGAAACCGTGATCTTCTGTCGATCGTATCTCGTTGTACCGGATGATATTCCCACCTTTGGAATTTATGAGAGTGATCGCCTGCGGGCCGTTGGGATGGCCGGCGTCCCAGTCGTTCGATGCTCCACGGGGATTCTCCATCAGATTGTTCTGGATAACGAGCCCGTAAGTCCCCGATTCCGCGAACACAGCGCTGTCGGAGCCTCCGAGGTTGCCGAAGGAGCGCGGGCCTCCGCCCCTTCCCCAGAAAGTGAACCAGCAGTCCTCGATGACCACATCATGGACACCTTCCTTAATCAGAATGGCGTGAATGCCCGCGTTTTTCAGAACCAGCCCCCTGATGATTACATACGACGATTCTACGATGATATTGTAATCGGCGAAATTCTCGGGGTCGAGGACAGTCTTGGCCCCATCAGCGGGGGTAACCAGATGCCATGCGTTGGGAGCGCCCGCTTCGGAGATTCGGAGGGTCTTGTCGGTCGTCCCATCCGGGAGAAACGTCGTTTTACCTACCGGGAAACGGTCGCTGCGGGTCCGTGCTTTCATGGCGACCTTTTTCCCGCCGCAATTGAGAATGAGTTCGTAAGAGGTGTCGGGAGTGAGACCGACGATGCTTCCGCGGAATTCATGATCCCGGATATCGAACCAGAGGGGGAATCCTTGTTTCCAATCCTTCGTTCCTTGAGCGCGGAAGCTCATCGCGCACTCGCCGGGGGAATCGGTATCGACCTTGTAGTAAATGCCCAGACATTCAAAGGTTGGCGCAGCATAGGGATTTTCGCCCGCCGGTATAACGAATCCCTCTGCAAAAGCAGAGAATCCCGTTATGGCGGCCAGAAGAATAGAGACTGAGGTTGATTGCAGTTTCATTGTGATTTCTCCGTAAATGAAGTTTCCTAACCCTAAATGAATTACCCTGCAGCAAGCTGCGATGTATCCAAAGATGATCCCCCTGTCACCTTTGGTGACATCCCCCTTACTAAGGGGGAAAAAAGAGAAAAACCATTCTACCGCCGATGGTATCGGTTGCCCCCCTTAATAAGGGGGGATGTCCGAAGGACAGGGGGGATCCTACCACGACGCAAGCATCGGTGAATTCCTGGATTATATCATCTGAAGCATATCCGGCAGAGCGAATAACTGGAGCAGAATGTGCAGCGCTCCGTGCGGTTCGGGCTGAAATCACCGGCATCGAGCGAGGCTATCGTTTTCGTAAGGAGTTGTGAAATTCCGGCGATGCTTTCCTCGAAGCATGGAATATCGCGGGTGAGTCCCGGAGTGAGAAAATGGAGAATCAGCCTGGAGGGAAGAATATCTTCCGCATACCACACCGCCAAAGCATAAATCTCCATCTGTACCTGATAACGATGTACAAGGTCCTCCACATCCTCCGGCAGGGCCGCATCGGTTTTGAAATCGATGATCATCACGCGGTCACCGGTTCGAACTTTCAGGTCCATTGTCCCCCGCACCAAAACGTCATCATGCACAAACGCGAACGGCTCTTCCTTCCTCAGCTCTTCCGCCCCCGCAATCACCCGGCAAAGATCGCTCCCGATGAACCTGCCGAGATGATCTTTAAGACTATTTCGGAGCTCCGGCGTCAATTCTCTTTCTGCAAGCTCATCCACGATTGCCGGAAGAAGGTTTCCGGTACGGTAATCCCAACGTTCGAGTGCACGGTGCGCCAGAATGCCATACTCGAATCCCAGGCTTTCCCCATGCTCCCTATGCAGAAAAGGGTCCAGGCCGTATATGTGCTTGAAGAGATAGAGAGCAGGACATTTCAGGTAATCCATTACCTGGGTGGGACTGAGTGTGTCCGGCTTCCCCTTATACCGCAGGGGCAGAACGGGGGAAAACAACAAATCTGCCGGAAGATTCGGAGTGGGAACATCTTTTCCGGCATCGAGAATGGATTGCCATGTATCTGATCTGCGGTCCGGCTTTTTTTCCTTATGATCCGTGATTACACGGCAGGTAAACAGATCCCCCGGGCTGTCGGGGCCGGGTTCCCCTTCCGGCGAGAGCGAAAGCGCGCTTTCGAGCCAGCCCAACCAATTGTCCTTCTCATACCAGGGGTCCCCATTTTTAGAGGGCTTTTTCCCGGTAATAAACAGGTAATCCTCCGCTCTCGTGCAGGCGACATAGAACAGCCGCTTGCTTTCCGCCAGCTCCTTGCGTTTTTCCAGCTCAGACGCCACAGCGCTGGTCATCATTCTGACCGTTTTACCGGAAAGCGTCCGATAACTGAAACCGGGACCGAGCTCGTCATGGAAAACAAACGGATGCGGATTATTCCGAGTCCTGGAGGCGCTGTCGGCAAGGAAGACAACCTTGTATTCCATTCCCTTGGCTTTGTGAATAGTAATGATGCTGAGCGCATCCCCGCGGACTTCCAAAGTTTCAACAGAATCTGTTCTCATCTCCCCGCTCTTGAGAAGGCTGGCGAATTCGCGTAACTTGCCGCCCTTCGCCTCGAAATTATCCGCTGTCCGAAGGATGAGATCGAGAATGGCCAGCGACATCTCCCCACGGAGCGGGTCCGCCAGAAGGGTGAGTGTGTATCCGGTTTCACCGAACGCCATTTCGAGCAGTTCACGGATTGTTTTACGGTCACGGAACGCGAGAAGATTTCCGAGGATTTCCCGGATACGGGAAATGTCTTTACCTTGGGACCATTCTTCCCGAGAAATATCTTCAGTGAGAAACGCATCCGCCAGAGAACCGCTTTTCCCGGCCAGCAGCCGCAGGCCATAGAGAACATCGGCATCCAATCCGCATAAAGGGGACAGGAGCACGGCGGTGAAGAGAACCTGGTCTTCGGGATGAGAGAGCCAGCCCAGCAGGTTGGCGATATCGCATGCTTCGGGACTGGCGAGCGGATTTCCCCCGGCCAGATTTACAAAAGGGATGCCCCGGCGCAGGAAAGCCTCCTCATATCTTCCGGTCTGAGTCCCTTTACGGAGGAGAAGTGCCATCTGCCCGCAGGAATAACCGTATGTTTCCCGCAATTCCTCAGCTTTTGCGGCAATAAAATCACCTTCCAGGGAGCGGCAGGCATCCGCATTCCCCGCATCGAACACCACAATCTCTACAGGAGAGCAATGGTCATTCCCCTTCCGGTACGATTTCATATCCGAATAAACGGCATCGAAAGGGTTTTCCGGGTCATCCCGGCCCATTATCCGGCCGAAAGTATGATTGATGAAGCCGATAATCACCGGAGTACTCCGGTAATTGACCTTGAGAGGTTTGAAGTCCACGCTCGGACGGGCGGTGAATGCATTAAAAACAGCCACATCCGCCCCGCGGAACCGGTATATGGATTGTTTCGGATCCCCGACGGTAAACAGTTTCGCCGAAGAATTCCCGGCAATCATCCGTAGAATGTCAAGCTGAAGGCTGTCGGTATCCTGGAACTCATCCACGAGAATATGTTTGAACGAACCGGACACTTTCCGGCAGACATCTGCATGACGGCGGAGCAGACGCCAGGTTTCGATCAGGGTATCGTCATGGTCAAGGTACGACTGCGATTTTTTCAACCGGAGGAAATGCTCATCGAGTTTCACATATTCCTCGATCAGGCAGGAAACCACCAGGGGTGTGATGTCCTTTTCCTGGCGGTAGTAGGAGCTGACAAGGTCGAGAAATTCCAGATACTCCCTTATCCCGCCTTTCACCTGTTCGGCGCTGATGCCCTGATCCGTCCAGGCATCCTTTATTTTTTTGTTCAGACGGGGCAGCTTTGGCGGTATCAGTGCAATCACTTCCCGAAGGAATGCCTCATCCACGCGGTCATTTTCAACCATTTCCCTGATCTGTACTGAGCCTTCAAGTATATCGGGAAGCATACTAGAGAGGCTGTCTTCACCTGGGCGGATGGCATGAAAATCCCGTAATCTCGTTTCGAAACTCTCCAGATTTTTCAGTATAAACTGCCGGTATTGGGACCGTAGTATTTCAGGAGAGGGAACTCCATGCACGTCCAGCCATTTTACCACCTCCACCCGCCGGGAAAGGAGCTGGGTGAGAATTCGCCTCAATCCCTGGAAACCGAGCGCCCGAACGAGAATACCAATACGCTCGGGATCCTCATCGAGACGGGATTTGAGAAATCCGGACAAAGCCTCCGCCTGAAACCGCGAGGAAAAGGTATCATCCAGGATTTCAAACTGCGGATCGACTCCGGCCTGCACGGGATAAGCCCGCAGGATATTATTACAGAAAGCATGGATGGTCGAAATGGGGGCGGAATAGATTTTTTCCGCCGTTTCATGCCACAGTGCGGCGGTATCAGGATACTGTTCAGCCAGTTCCAAAGCTTTCTGAGCGATACGGGCTTTCATCTGGTCGGCGGCCTTGTTGGTGAATGTAATGGCGGCTATTTCTGAAAGAGAAATCTGTTCGCTGTTCACCAGGTAAAGGTATCTTCCCACCAGGACCCTTGTTTTTCCGGAACCTGCGCCTGAGCAGACTGCCACCTCGTCCGCCTGTGACGTCGCGGCAAGTTTCTGTTCGCTGTCCAGGTCACGAATCGGCATATTCACTCTCCTCCCCGGAGATTTCCCTTCCTCCCCTGCATAGCAGGCGAAAATCACACCAGCGGGAATCTCTGCACTCGCCGGGAGGATACTCCCCCCTCCGTATTCTACCAACCGATGTGTGTGCGCTCTCACAGGCCATCCGGATATATTCCGCCCAATCATCGCCTGTAACGGGCTTCCTTTCGGCTTTATAGCAGACATGGGCCATCTCGCGCAGGTTATAGAATACACCATCATGGATGCTGCTGCCCGGAACGATCTGCTCAGTCGCCGCTTTCAAATAAAGAGGCGCCTGGAGGGCCTTACCGGAAACCAAATCTGAAAGCGATGCTTTGCAGTCTCCGGTCTTGTAATCTATGATACGGATACGGGGAGGCGTTTCGTTCGCATCGATGTCGATACGATCGATGCGGCCTGAAACCAGGACCAGGTCGCTTCCTTTTTCAAGACGAAGCGGAGGATATGGAGTTGCACAGGAGAAACTTTCAAGCCCGAAACCGGTCTCAAGAAAGAAGGGCCGAAAAGGTGCGGAGGAAAAGTATTCGGCCTCGTTTTCGAGAAAATATTCCATCCAGGCAAGAAGGAATTTTTTCTCGGCCAGCATCACCACCGGATGGAGTCCTGCAAAGGCATCGGCCTTTTCCGCGAACACCTGCCCGCTGATTTCCCTTATCAGGCTCTTCATGTCGTTGAGTTCATCCCGGCTGAAACCCGCCCGGCCCAGAGAGATGCACCGCCGGTAAAACCGGGCCAGGATTTCATGGATGAGGATGCCCCGGTCAGACGCTTCCACCTCGCCGATAGTTTCCCTATCCACCCGAAGCCGGAGAATACGGGCGAGGAAGAACCTGACCGGGCAGGAGGCATATTCTTCCAGTTCGGAAACGGAATACACCCGCCCGCCTCCCCACTCCCGGCTGACCGATTCGAGAAGAGCCGGGCTCTCAAGGATAAGTTCAGGTTCTTTTTGCATCCTGCTCCAGACGGCTAAAGACAGCTCCAGGCGGGCTGCGGCGGACTGGTCCCTCCTGCGCTGACCGGCGAGAATGACGGGGGCAAGTTCCGGATTCGCTTTCATCGCACGAATGATCTGCTCATCCCTGCCGCGGCGGTCGCAATACCCTCCCTCCCAGGCAGCGCCGGGGACTCCGCGATGAAAAGCATTCAGGCACCATGAAGCCGTATTCCCGCGAATCTCCCTTAGATAGGGTGAAACGGCCGGATCCCCGCCCTCATTGTCGATGCCGGGGAATGTCAGAAATAATTGTTCCGCGCCGTGCATGGACAGGTAAAAGAGGAGACTGTCCTCAGATTCGGCGTGCTTAAGCATCTCACGGGCGTATACCGGATCATGGAGAGAGAAACCGCCTTGTCTTCCGGCGAAAGGCCTGTTATCCAGACCAGTGAGAAACACGATCCTGCGGGTGGCATAACGGGCATGGTTCACGTCGGCCAAAAGCACCCCTTTTCCTGCGCAGGGCTGTTCGATAATGAAGGCATCCCGGAGAAACAAAACGAGAAGGCGATGCAATTCAGTAACTTTCACCATTTTACGAAGGGGGGAATAGAACCGGGCGAATGCATCGAGAAGCTCCTTTAGGCGCTCGAATGCCGCGGCTTCCGAAAGCGCGCACTCAGGGTCTCCGCCGCCGTCCAGATTATTCCGGATGTTGAGCCATTCGATCATTCTCTTCACACTGGATATGAAGCCTTCGGGAGAATCAATATCGGCAAGCATGCAGCTCCAGCCGCGGTCATCCGTCTCCGGGCCGGCGGGTGTTCCGGTTTTCCGTGTCCGGTCGCCGGTGTATTGCGAGGAGAGAACTCCCGCCGCCAGCTCATCGTCATCCGGGTGAATGGAGGACTGGATCGCATCGAGAACGACCCTAACCACGGGATGAGTGGAAAGCGGACGCCGAACTCCTCCTTCCACTTGAATCCCATTCTTCCGCAGGGCGATGTCCAGGGGAGTTCCATAGCCCGGCCTTGACCGTGCGACAATCATGATGTCATGATGTTCCCAGATACCCCGGGCGATCTTATCCCGTATGAAGCCCGCGATCCACCCGGCTTCGGCTTCTTCGCTGCGAAAGGTATGAATCTGCACATCGCCGGGAGTTACGGTCCCTGTCCAGGTTCCGCCGCGGAAACCCCGCACGACCACACCTGTACCGCCTTCTTTTTTGGAATCTACCCGGACAACCCTCCCTCCCAGCTCTTCCAGACGGGAACGGAGTTTACCGGGCAGGTCAAAAAGTTGAGGCCGCGAAGGATCATCCGGAATACTCACCGCGCTCCGGCTGAAACCGGCCATGAGCCGGGAGATGAACTGAAACTGCCTCTCGGTAAGGTCATAGAAACCGTGGGCGATGAGCGGCCCACCGAACCCCTGTGAGAACCGCTCCGCCCGGTCGTCCGAAAGCGCCATCATCACTACGCCTTCATGGTCGGCGGCCCGGAGCCGTTTCAGGTGCACATCGTACGCGGCGGCGACAGCCTCTATTTCACGGGCGCGGATGAAGGTTTTATCCGTGCTGCGGATATCTGCAAGATACAAAAGAATGGTATTGATAAAACCGGGATACCCGGCAATTGTGGAATAATAGGAGCTCCGGCCGATACGGCTCGCTGCAAGCTCTCCGGCCAGGGCTCGTTTTACCGGGGGATCTATCATTTCGGCAGCGACACCGGCTTGAGACAGGATGGCCAGAGCAAGTCCCTCCATCGTATAGACCCGGTGGCCGGTGAATCCGTTTCCGGATAGCACGGCCAGTTTCCTCTCCAGTGCGGCAACCGAGCCGCTGTCGGGAACCACGGCGCAGACCGGCCCCAGACGGAGGGGGGTCCGTTTCAAAAGGGCGTCGAGATTGGCTTCCGGGTCGGGTCCGGCAAAGATGGTAAGATTCATGGTATTCCCAGGTTCAGGTAAACGGGAAATAATCGTTTATTTCTTGAAATATACGGGAAAAAGGGCTGAGGTGAAACAGGAAAGCGGGGCTTTCACCGGACTTCCTATGCAAAATTGTCTGACGGATGGTCAGGATGGAAGGATGACCGGGAAAAAGATTTCCTGGCCATCCCCTATATTTTTACATCAATATTTTGTAACTCTTTATGATGCTTATCTTTCCACGAAAATATATTCTTGAAAATATTCTCTGGTTCAAGTCCTCGTGAAGGACTAATCCCCCCTGTCCTTCGGACATCCCCCCTTGTTAAGGGGGGAATCATGTTAGCAGGCAGCTTTTACCCCCTTAATAAGGGGGTCGCCGCTTTATGCGGCGGGGGGATTTTATCTAAAGAGAAGATAAGTGATATGGCATGCCTATCGCCGAATAAAAAATGGAAGGATGACCGGGAAAAAGATTAGTCCTTGCAAATCAGTAAAATTTCATATTTTTTTAAACTATTTTCTTTTTTCGGGTGTCAAACAGGCATAAAAAAGAAAGACAAGGCGAAGGGTGACAATAACCGGAACCGGGGAAAAACACGATTTATACAGAGCTTCTCATCGAATACCGGAAAATATAAATGTATATCCCGGTTTCCACGAAAACTTTGAAAAAGGAGAATGAAAACAATGACTCGTAAAAGACTCTTTTCGTTCCTGCTCTTTTTCACTCTGCTGATTATTCTGGTTGCGGCAGTGGCTCAGACGCAGGTGCAGAGACCGAAGGCAAACTTCGTTGACCGTATTTCCGCCGTGCTGGAAAAGGCCGGCTGCCCGCTTTCTCAGCGCCAGCTCGATGCGATTGCAAAGATCACGCCCGGACCGGACGCCCGTGGCGCCATGCAAAAGATTCTGAGCGATGACCAGAAAAAAGCCCTGCAAAGCGCGCTGAAACAGCAAAGAACGGGGCTTCAACTGAGAGGGATGGCGCAGAGACTAAAAGCAGCGGGTATCCCGCTCACCGATGACCAGATCGCCAAGATAAAAGCGCTCAAACTCGGCGAAGGAAAGGGCGCTCTCCAGTCCATCCTCACCGCCGATCAGGTGAACGCGCTGAAAAAGGGAGCAGGATTGAAACGTGAGCGTCTGGTTATTGGCGGGATCGCCGTGCAGCTCAAAAAAGCCGGATATCCGCTCTCCGTAAGACAAATAGCACAAATCAAGAATTTGGTAAAAGGAGCAAAATCCCGCGACGCACTCATGAACATCCTCACTGCAGAGCAGAAAGTCGCGCTCAAGAAGCCTTTCGTGGACAGGCTGGCAGCAAGATTAAAAGCTGCCGGACAGCCGCTTTCTGATGAGCAATTGAAATCCATCAATGCTATTATGCCTGGTAAAAACGCCCGTGAGCAGGTGAAAGCTATCCTGACTTCCGAACAGGTTTCCGCCCTGAAAAAAAGTATCAGCGAAGCCGCGCCGAGCACAGGAACTACAGATAAAGCGACTGCGGCAGGTGAAACGCCCAGGGTGTTCAATGCTCTTAAACCGAATTATCCCAACCCGTTCAACCCCAGCACCACAATCGAGTACAGTATCGTCCAGCCGGGGAATGTCCGGGTGCAGATCTTCGGCATCAACGGCCAGCTCATCTCCACCCTGGTGGACTCCTACCAGGCTGCGGGCTGGCACAGCGCCACCTGGAACGCCGGGAACCTCGCCGGAGGCATGTATATCTGCACTGTCACTTCCGGCGGTTTCACCCAGTCAAGGAAAATGACCCTGCTGAAATAACACCTCTTTAATAAACTTCCAGCGATAAAAAACAAATAGGAGGGGGATTTGTCCCCTCCTTTTGCATTATTATCCATTGTAAATGATATAGTAAAAAAGGAAATTTTACCTTCTACTCAGCTTTTTTAACCTCACCCCCTGTCCCCCTCTCAGCCAGGAGAGGGGGTAACTCATTATGCGCCTTGTTCTTACCATCTCATAACTCCGGGGTCCCCGCAAGTGCTTGCACTTGTGGGGTGGATAGAGAGGGTGGCCGAAGGCCGGGCGAGGTTATCGTCAATTCAGAGAGCTTTTTCATACTTTTTGCCGGATCATCATCCCTCATCCTTCATCCTTGTCTTTTACAGCCCCCCGATCGGAAGCTGTCCCACGGAATACGGGACAAAAACCCCCGCTTTCAGATTCTTAATCGCAGCGTCTATGACCGCCTGCCCGCCTTTCATGCAGAAGAGGCCGTGCCCCGGAAAGAGGCTGTCGATGCCGAGACCGCCCAGACGGGGAAGGCTCGCGTGGTAATCAAGCAGGTTCGACCCCGGATAGTTGAGGAGGCCGAGGACTCCACCCCAGAAGAACATATCGCCGTCGAACATGCACCTGAGACCGTCCAGTTCCATGAGGTAGCATACCGAATCGGGCGAATGGCCGGTTATGTTCAGCGCGGTGATATGGACTCCCCCGATATCGAATTCTTCGGCGTCGCTGACTGCATGATCCACCGGGCAGTGTATATAGAAGTAGTCGGGAGCGTAGAGGCCGCAGGCTTTGGCGTCGTTTACCCAGAGTTCCTCGTCATTCCCCTGTTCGAGCATGTACTTTCCGACATTCCCACTGATCCATACCTGGCACCCGAACCGGTCTTTGAGCGCCTTTGCCCCACGGGCATGGTCGGTATGGTGGTGGGTCAGGAGAATGTGGCTGATTTTCTTCGGATTGAATCCTTCCGCTTTGATGGAACCGATAAGGCCCTCGGTGTCGTAGCCGTTTCCCGCATCGATGAGAAAGATCCCCTTCGGCCCTTTGATCAGGTAAATATGGCAGTCGCCGCCTTCGGTCAGCCCCAGGGGGGTGTCGCCGACCAGGTAGATTGATGGTGTAATCCGCATGGCTGTTCCTCCGCTGAAAGTGAAAAAATTGTGTGGTTTATGTCGAAATATAACATGTATCTTACAACGAAGAAAGTAAGTATCATACGAATCAGTGGTACAGACAATATTCAAAATATACTTTTTAACAACGGAGGCTGTTTGATATGATTTATTCCGTTATTAAACTAAAGAGCGCCGCCTGGCTCTTATCCATTATAATTGCCTTCTCTTCTCCTTGCCTTGCCCAGAAGAAACCAACTGTCCCGGATATCAGCACCACCATCGCAGAGGACATTTCCGATTTCACATGGGCGCGGGTCTCATTTCGTATAAAACCGCCAACTAAAGAAGCGATCCTCTGGTTCTACGCCTATCAGTACTATGACAATTCCCTCCCGCTCCGTATCGAGGTGAACGGACACGCGGCGGCGTACAACTCGGAAAAAGGGAAGGGCAAGTTTATCTGGCATAAAACCAACATTCCGGCTAATTACTTTTCCCCGGGAGTCAACCGGATTGTTTTCAGAACCGATTCATCGGCAACAAATTCCTGGGCAATAGGGGCGGAATGGGCGGAAAACCCCCGGGGCAGCGCCAAATCCTCCAACCGCGGCAAAAGCTGGTACACCGCCAATCTCGGGTATAACTACAGCCTGGTGGGAAATTATGCCGTCCGCCTGACCGATGGCGGAGGAAATGCGCTGGCAGTGACTCTTCTCGAGCCGGAAAAAGGAAAAAGGCCTGTTGCACGAGCTTTCTCGCCGAAAGTTGATCCATTTCCCGCCGGGAAAGGACAATTTGAGGCATTTTCTTTTGAACGGTCCTTTTCCGGGAAAGAACTGTTTGACTGTCCGCGCGACACGCACATTGAAACAGACGGGAATCTCCCGATTTTCCGGCTCAAGCGCGGCGAGTTGATCAAGGACGAGGACGGCAACGCCCAGTTCAACATCGACCGCACTGCCTTCGAGCGAACAGATTCCCTCAAAGTGCCCTGGTGGCTCGGAGAGCAGGTGACCGACACCGTGTGGATAAAAAAAGTGCTGGAATTGAAAAATCCGGAGACTGATAAAGCCGCCCTGATGTTCTTTTACGAGATTCAGGCCCATTATCCGCGAAAAGGCGGCTACTGGAGCGTCGAGGGCGGCTCGCAGTCGCCGCTCCATGTCATCATCAACGGAACCGAGCTTCCCCCGATCAAACCGGACATCGGATACCGCAACCGTACCGAAGACTGGCGTCAGGTGGACTTTCCGCCCGGTCTCCTGAAGAAGGGCATCAACACTGTGGTCATGCACGCAGAAAAAGGCGGAGACTGGCGGTTTGCATACGAGAATTCCGTCTCTCCCAACCGGAGCGCACGGAGCATGGACGGCGGAAAAACCTGGGACTACAACCGCCTCGGCGAAAACCGTAACGAAAACGGCGAATACCTGGTTCGTTTTCTCCTGGACCGCTGTCATGAACAGGGAATGGTCTGGTCGGCGTCAATCGCCCTCTGGGAGAAAGACGGGAAGGGTTTTCTCACGCCTGTGAAGAATCTCGAAGTATCCGTTACTCTCGAAGGCGAGACTCCGGCGGGCGCTATGTTCCGGCCGCAGGTCAGGTTCGGGACGACGCCGGTTCCCGGGGAGGATTCCTGGACTGACTGGGGAGAACCTTCCTACGGGAAGAATCTTACCATGCAGGTTCCCGGACAGGATTTCCGGTACATGCAGTGGCGCGCAGTTCTCAGCACACGTTCGCTGAAAATTACGCCGCGGCTGACCGGAGTCCGCCTCATAGTAAAGGGAGAGCGCGGAACCTTCCCGGACGGGAAATATGTGACCCTTTCCTCCCTCGACAACCCGCCGCTAAGGCTGGGAAGCCTGGAAAGGAAGTATGATTCTTATGGCAACGAGATTCTCAGGGAGCTTCGGGAAAGGTATCATCTCGACGATGTGGTGAAAGACGGGCGCACAGAGCTGGAAAAACTGGCACTCCTTGCTTCCTGGGTCCATGAGTCCCGTTTTTCATCGGCGAAAGAGGGAGAACAGCACCGCAGTAAAAACGGCATCGATAGCCGCACCACACACTGGGCGCCCAACAACGCGCTCTGGGCTTTGAACATGTTCAGCCGCGGTTACGGCCACCTGGACAGACGGTTCGGCTCTCACTGTCATGATTACAACAGCGCTTTTGTGGGCTGCTGCGAGGCGCTCGGATTTGTCGCCCGCCCGCTCATCATGACCCGTGCGGAATCAGCGCTCGGAGGTCACAGTTTCCCCGAAGTCTGGTCCAACGAATTCAACCGGTGGATTTTAGTCGACGCTTACGTGAACGCTTATTATCTCCGTGATGACGGCGTCCCGGCCAACACCATGGAAATCCACGAAGCGCAATTCGATTCCACCCTATTCAAGCGCATCTCCACCTTCCAGATGGACCGTATCTCTTCTCCTGCCCGGAAAGCCGCCGGGGACGCCTACAAACCCCAGGTGAAGGAATGCCCGCGCGGGTATGAATCCTTCGGCATCTGGCTCCGCTCCGATCTCATGAATGAACCGGCGCCCTATCCAATCTGGGACGGCGTCCACTCATTCCGCTGGGATGGCCGTCTCTGGTACGACGATCCGCGCGCGCAGTCATTCGCCGAATTCAGCCGCTACTCGAACCGTGCGGACGACCTGTACTTTTCTGTGAACCAGTGTTTCATCAATCCGGAATACCGGGGAGGCGACTTGGTGGTTATCAGGCTCTCACATACCATGCCCAATTTCCGGTGCTATGAGGTGCGGTTCGACCGCCGGGGGGAATGGACTGAATACCGGAGCGATTTCCCGGTCAAACTGCATAAAGGGGAAAATGTCATTGAAATCCGGCCGGTCAATCTCTGGGGAATAAAGGGCGCCGCAAGCACGGTGACAATGTCGAATAAGCTGCCGGGGTAATTCAGAAATACGGATATGTCGTTAAGTAAGCTAAGGTGATCATCCGAAAGGTTAATCCCCCCTGCCCCCCTTATTAAGGGGGGAAAGAGAAAATTGTTACTTTTACTGTGTAAACATTTATTAGGATTTGACAGAACCCTCTCCCTATATTCCCCCCTTAATAAGGGGGGCAGGGGGGATATTTAAAGACGCAGAAGCACACAATTTCTAACATTTACTGTATTTTGCTGACTTAACGACATACCCGTATTCAGAAATTGATCTGGTCGTCGCTCATAACCCGCTCATCCCCGGTCAGCTCGAATACCTGTTTCATCAGCTCGACATCGTGGGGGGTCTGCTTGACATCGCGGCGGGCAAACATCCGCTTCTGGGTGGTGACCACCTGGTCAAAGCCGATTTCGGTCACCTGGCCGACACTCCGGGCGTAGTTGGTGAAACAGGGCACATTGGTTGTCACCGTGCCGTAAATCATGCTGCACGCTCCGACTATCTTTCCGGTAAAGAAAGAGGTGTTGACCGCCGATTTAACGAAATCCCCGATGATTGACCCTAAGAACTGCATACCTGTTTCCACCCGCTTTCCCCGGTAGTACACCCGCACTTTTCCATAGGTGTTCTTGAGGTCGCTGGTCGAACTTCCCGCGCCGAGATTCACCCACTGGCCCACCCAGGAATGCCCGAGGAAGCCGTGGTGCTGTTTGTTCGAGTGCGATTCGATGACCGTCGCTTCCACCTCGCCGCCGATCTTGCACCCTTCGCCGATGGAGGTTTTGTCCTTGATGGCTGAATGTTCGATAATTTTTGTTCCCTTCCCGATATGTACGGGGCCTTCGAGATAGTTGAAGTGCATGATCTTCACTCCGCTGTCGATTACCACCGGCCCCTTTTCGGTATCCACCGCCACGGTAGGAGCCATGTCCACGGTGTCCTCCAGAAATACATTCTTCTGTATCTCACGGTACCGGCCTCTCGAGATGAGGTAATCCAGGTTGGATGGGAAAATGCGGAGATGGGTTTCGACAATCTGGTGAGGCCAGTCGATGGTGCGGAACAGCTCCCGCTCGAGGGGAAGCCCCTGCTCAAGCAGGAGAGAGCCGATGGTTTGGGACGAAACATCCGGCCCGAGATTTTTTCCCGCCGGAATAAGCGCGGCGGCGACCCGGTTTCCGCTTGTGGTAATGAATGGATCATTCGAGGCGAGAAGATCGCGAATGGTCTTATTGTAGGAAATATCCGGCTCGATCGAGGCATTCAAGAAAAGTATGGGTGATTCGTCGGAAGGCTTGGCGTCGGGTGCGCCGTTGTTAAAAAAATGTTTGCGGCGGAGAGTAAACAAGGGGACATCGAGAGATTTCACCAGATCGAAAAGGGTAAGCGAGCCGACATGCAGCTCGTAGAGCGGCCGGAACAGCCCGACCGGGCGGAGATTGTCGCATTGATTATCCTCGAAGAGAACGATATTCATTTAACCTCCCGGAAAAAGTCATGCTTTACTCCACTGTCACGCTTTTAGCCAGGTTCCTGGGGCGGTCTACATCACACCCCCGCGCCACCGCCATGTGGTAGGCCAGAAGCTGAAGCGGGATAACTCCTAGCACCGGCACCAGCGGATCCAGGGTCGCAGGAATACGAATGATGTCCTCCGCAAGGGTGTCCAGACTCGTGCAATGCTCACGGACCACTGCGATGATCCTTCCACCGCGGGCGCGGATTTCATTCACATTGGATACTATTTTGTCAAGAATCCTGCTCTGGGCGGCAAGCACCACAACCGGCATATTTTTATCTATCAGGGCGATGGGGCCATGCTTCAATTCAGCGGCGGGGATTCCCTCGGCGTGAATATAGGATATTTCCTTGAGCTTGAGCGCACCTTCAAGAGCCAGCGGGTATTCATACAGACGGCCGATGTAGAGAAAATTGGAGAAATGGAGGTATTTCTCCGCGATGGATTTGATGGAATCGCTCAGTTTCAGGGTCTCCTCCATCTGCTCGGAGAGCTTACGGAGGGCGTCGATGAAAATGAGTCCGTCCCGGAGGGGCATGTTCCTCATGCGGCTGGCCTGAAGGGCAAGGAGGGCAAGCACTACCACCTGGCTGGTGAACGCCTTGGTTGAGGCTACCCCGATCTCCGGCCCGGCGTGCAGGAACACTCCCTGCCCGCACTCACGGGCGATGGAGCTTCCCACCGCATTCACAATTCCCATGACCGGCGTTCCGAGACGCTTGGCCTCGCGAATCCCGGCCAGTGTGTCCGCCGTCTCCCCCGACTGGCTTATGGCAATGACCAGCGCTCCCGGATCGATTGCCGGATTGGCATACCGGAATTCGGCGGCGTAGCAGACTTCGGTGGGAATCCGCGCCATGCCTTCGAACAGGTATTTCCCTATCAGTCCGGCATGCCAGCTTGTCCCGCAGGCAATGATCTTGAGGCGTTTTGCCTTGAGCAGGAGGCTCTCGTCGATGCCTCCGAGATGAATTGTGCCTTCACTCTGCCAGATACGGCCGCGCATGGCGTCGAGTACGGTCTGGGGCTGTTCGTGGATTTCCTTCTCCATGAAATGGGTGTAGCCTCCCAGCTCCACTGCTTTTAGGTCGAAGGTTATCTGCTCAATTTCCTTGACTGTGGGAGTCTCATCCAGCCGGAAACTTTCGAACCCGTCTCCCCGGAGGACTGCGCATTCGTTGTCGTCCAGGTACACCACAGAGCGGGTATAGGGGATTATTGCGGAAGGGTCGCTGGCCGCAAGGGTAAAATCCGGCCCGCGGCCGATGACCAGGGGGCTGCCCCGCTTTCCCAGGAGAATTTCACCAGGAGCGTCTCTGGAGATGAGCGCAATGCCGTAGGTTCCCTCGAGGCTTTTCAGCGCCTCGAGAAAAGCGAGGCGCAGGTCGAGTCCGTCCTTCCGGAGCTGTTCGATAAGGTGCACGACAACTTCTGTATCCGTTTCGCTCAGGAAGGTATGCCCGATATCCAGGAGTTTCTGTTTAAGGGGCTTGTAATTTTCGATGATGCCGTTGTGCACAAGGGCGAGCGAGTAGGAACAGTCGACATGCGGGTGAGCATTTTCCGCGGTCGGGGCGCCGTGAGTAGCCCAGCGGGTATGGGCTATGCCGCATTGAAAACAGTTTTGGGGAAAATCCTCCAGGAATTCATCGGAGATTCTACCTTCGGCCTTGTGGATAAAGAGATCATCTTCACCGCCGACAGCGATGCCCCAGGAGTCATATCCCCTGTATTCCAGCCTGCGGATGCCGTCTACCAGAATGCCGGGTGAAATCCCTTTTCCCACATATCCAAAAATTCCGCACATTGGGCTGTCAGTTCCTTTGGTTACGAAGAATAATGAGCCGGAGAAGAGTGAGAATAGCTGTTGTTGCGGCGGCGACATAGGTCCAGGCGGCGGCTCTCAGAACAGCGCGGGCTTCGGGGATTTCATCCCTGGTAAGGTATCCGCCCTTTTCCAGCACCAAAAGCGCCCGGTTCGAGGCATTGAATTCGACCGGCAGAGTGATGAGTGTGAATCCAACCGCCACCGAGAAAAGAATTATGCCCAGATCCAGAAGCCATTTCAAGTGGATACTTGGAGCAAACAGGGGAATGATCATACCGATCATGAAAAGCCAGATGCCGAGCTGTGAACCGGTGGCCGCGGCAGGGGCGATCGCTGTCCGAAGAACGAGCGCGGCATAGCGTTCGCCGTGCTGGATGGCATGGCCGGCTTCATGCGCGGCGATACCCAGGGCCGCAATGCTCTGCGAACCGTATACACCTTCGGAAAGGCGCAGAACCCCTGCGCTGGGGTCGTAGTGGTCGGTAAGCTCGCCGGGTATAGACTCGACAGCGACCTTGGAAAGCCCGCTGCGATCCAATATGTCCCTGGCTACCTTCGCTCCGGTGACACCGGAACGCGACCGTACCTGGCTGTACTTTTTGTACGCCGAGGATACTTTCGCCTGCGCCCAGAGTGTGAGAATAAGCCCCGGAATCATGAAAATCATTGTGGGGTCCCAAAAGAACATGTAACCACCTCCATGGTTTATTGTTATACAAAAGGATATTATACATGCTGTATTAGATGATTAGGCAAGAAAAGTTTAAAACCTCCTGTTTTACTAAAACCTCACCCGGCCTTCGGCCACCCTCTCCTAATTAGGAGAGGGTAAAGATCAGGTCAGCAGTGAGTTACCCCCCTCTCCTGGATAGGAGAGGGGGATAGGGGGTGAGGTAAAAAGAGTCAGAAAGATATAAAACTTTCCTTTGTTATATTATACTTTCCCGGGTCTGAAAAGTTCCGTCAATTGCACTCATCAGCGGTAATCAGGGCGCCTTCCGCAATCCTGTATCCTCGGACGAATGAAGCATCATCCATTACCTTTTTCCCGGGGGGCTGTACCTCCAGAAGCCGGAGCTTCCCCTTCCCGCATGATACTGCCAGCCCTTCACGGGGCGATGCCTTGACTGCCAGCCCCGGAGTTCCCGGAGTATCTTCATTAATTACACGGGTACGGTGGATTTTCAGGTTTCCGCCGCGCCATAGGGTGAACGCCCCGGGTTCGGGATTCATCCCCCGCACCTGGTTATGGATGCTTCGGGCATCCCTCGACCAGTCTATGAGGCCGTCCCTGCGGAACAACTTCGGCGCCGGTTTCCCCTCCCTCATTGGCTGCGGTATACGGGGGGCCATTCCTGAAGCAATAAGGTCCACCGTTCTGATCGCCAGTTCCGCGCCGATCTCCCGCATGCGGGCGCCGAGCTCGCCGGCGGTTTCGTCCTGGCCGATGGAGATTCTTTCTGTAAGGATGATGTCTCCGGTGTCGACCTGTTCATCGATGAAAAAAGTGGTAATGCCGGTTTCGCTGTCGCCGTTTATGACCGCCCGGTTGATGGGAGCAGCCCCCCGGTAATCAGGCAAAACGGAGCCGTGGAGATTGACCGTGCCCAGCGGAGGAATGGAGAAAACCTCACGGGGCAGGATTCGGAACGCCGCCACAAAAAAGAGGCCGGCACTGATTTCATAAAGCCGGGCGATGAAACCGGGGTCGGCAAGCTTTACCGGTTCAAGGACCGGTATGCCCAGTTTGAGCGCCTCTGTTTTCACCGGCGTGGGAGATGGGTGAAGCCCCCTCCCGGAGCAGGCATCGCAGCGGGTTACCACTAAAGCAACCTCGTGACAGCGGGCCAGGGCACTCAGACTCGGCGCCGCGAAATCCGAAGTTCCCATGAACACGATGCGCATCAGCTATTGCCGTTTTCTTCCGCTATTTCACGGAGCGCTTTAGCCAGAAGCAATTTTCTTACAGTGCTCAGGCGGTCCACAAAAAGAATCCCGTCGAGATGGTCCATTTCATGCTGGACGATTCTCGCCACAAGGCCATCCGCATCGATTTCCCGGACCGCACCGTCCGGGTCCCGGTACTGTATACGAACCTTCTGGGGCCTGGTCAAATCCTCATAAATTCCCGGAATTGAGAGGCATCCCTCCTCCATGACACATTCCCCTTCCTGGGAAAGGACTTCCGGGTTGATCAGGGTAAGGGTGTTTTCCACCTCTTCGCCGAACGAAAGGTCGACAATCACGATTTTCCGGAGGTCCCCCACCTGCGGCGCGGCAAGACCGAGGCCGTTCTCCTCGTACAGAGTATCGATCATGTGGTCGATAAAGTCTTTCAGCTCGGAGTCAAATACAGTCACTTCTTCCGTTTTCTTCCGCAGAACCGGGTCTCCGAAGCGGCGGACTTTTGTAGTTGGTGGAGCCATTATTCCTTACCCGTCTCGCTTTCTTTTGCAAGCACCCGCGCGATGCTTGATCTCAGCATCTCGATCTTGGTATTTTCCGCAACCTTGATCACCACAGTATCATCCGGCGAGAGCGCATCCCCTTTTTTCTTGATAGCGACAATAGTACCCAGCATACCGCCGATTGTGACTATCCGGTCGCCCTTGGCCAGGGAATCGAGCATGGACTGGGTGTCCTTCTGTTTCTTTCGCTGCGGCCTGATGAGAAAGAAGTAAAATACAGCGAAAATGATGATGAACATCGGCCAGAGCGGCGCCGAAGAAGGAGCGCTTGACGCCTGGTTTGAAGACTGCGCGAGCGCGGATGAGATGAATTCAAAATTCATGGATTGGGATCCTCGTTTCGGTAGCGGCGGAGAAATTCATCCCGCCAGTGTGGGAATCTGTTTTCAATAATGGCGCTTCTCATTTCACGCATGGTCTCGAGGTAAAAATAGATACTGTGAAGAGTCGCCAGGCGCGGGGCAAGTATCTCCCCGGTTTGAAAAAGGTGCCTGATGTAGGCCCGGCTGTAATTCCGGCATGCCGGGCATCCGCATTCCGGGTCGATGGGAGTGAACTCTTTCGCCTGATAGGCCTTATTCAGGATAACCTTGCCGTTACGGGTGAATACCGAACCGTTCCGGGCATTCCGGGTGGGCAGGACACAGTCGAACATGTCGACACCCCGCGACACAGCTTCAACCATGTCATCGGGGTATCCTACTCCCATAAGATACCGCGGCTTGTTTTCCGGGAGAATCGGCGTGGTGATCTCGATCATCTCAAACATCTGCCGCTTCGGCTCGCCGACAGCAAGCCCGCCGATCGCATACCCCCAGAAATCCATAGCCACGAGGCTCGCCGCCTGCTGCACCCGGAGATCGGGAAACACGCTCCCCTGGCAGATTCCAAAAAGAACCTGGGCGCAGTCAGTCGTTTTCTCATGCTCCCCGATACACCTTTCGGCCCATTCCCCGGTCATCAGACAGGAGCGCGCGGCATACTCGTGCGATACGGGATAGGGGATGCACTCATCGAAAGCCATGATCAGATCGGCGCCGATGGCATGCTCAATCTCTATGACGCTTTCAGGGGTAAAAAGATGCCTGGAGCCGTCTATGTGCGACCGGAACACCACTCCTTCCGGGGTGATCTTGCGGAGATCGTTGAGGCTGAATACCTGGTATCCGCCCGAGTCGGTGAGAATGGAGCCGTTCCACCCCATGAACCGGTGCAGTCCGCCCGCCTCCCTTATAAGGTCATGTCCCGGACGGAGGTAAAGATGATAGGCGTTCCCGAGAATAATCCGGGCATCGTAGGCTTCAAGCTCCTGCTGTGACATGGTTTTCACAGAGGCCTGAGTGCCCACCGGCATAAAAACAGGAGTTTCGATAACCGAATGGGGAGTCCGGAGAATACCTGCCCTGGCCCCGGTGTGAGGGCATACCCGGATGACCTCAAATGAAAATCCCTGCTTTCTTGCTGCCGTCATGTCCCTCCCGGCGCATGCATTTTTCCGATAACACTATTATCACAGTACTATAAGATAACGGAAAGGAAGGGAAGGGTCAAGGAGTCTTTGGGGAAAGATGAGAATGGAGCCGCGGCGTTCGCCTTAACAGTCTCAAACGGGTTTAAGGGAATCCCATGGTCCTTCCTTCGGGAAGTATTTCATCGTTGTTTTCTTAAGTGTCTGAAGTGTGGTAAGTATCATCATTTCGGTTCCGGGCGCCAGTGACTGCATATGGCTCAGGTGGTTGTTCAGTTCCTCCTCCGATCGCCCATGCGTCATGGTGTACAGCTCATACGGCCAGTCGGGGTACGAACGTCTCCGGTAACAGTGGCTGACCCACGGCATGGATGCGAATAATTCACCGAGCGTATCACAATCGTCCGTTTTCCATACATCAAGCGTGTTTGCAATGTAACCCGCCCGATGGTGGTTAAGCCGTGCGCCGAATCTCCTGATGATGCCGTATTCGACCCAATCCCTGACGGTGTCGATGATACCGTCCTCGACAGCGAAGAGCTCTTGTGCGATGTGTCTGAACGGATACTCGACAAGAGGGAAACCGTCATGGAGACACCTGACAAGCCGTATCTCGTCATCGTTAAACGGTCGTATCATCCTGCTTTTGCGAGGGCTTGTCCGGTGAGGCGAAGTTTCTCCGAACACAGCACAGACTTTATACACCTTCAGCGCCGGCAAGTTCATAACACGCCGTACGCCGGGATACTGTTCGACCCACGACAGCATACTGTTGACGACGGTTTCCGACTCAGCCGATATAGTGAACCACATTGCGAATGCATGGTCACGCAGGTAGTTATGAGTGATTTCGTTGATGGGAAACAGCGCAGCCGCAAACTCATCCACTTTCTCTTTATCAATCTCGACTGCGACGAGTGTACTGACATAACCAAGTAGCCGCGCTTCAAAAACAGGGCTGAATGCACGAATTATACCGTTTTGCATGAGAGTGCGGATGGATTCTATCACATCTCTTTCCGACCACCCGATACGTTCCGACAGCTGTTTATACGGGCGCTCGACGATCGGGATGTCCGACTGGATGATTGAAAGCAGTTTCTTTTCTTTTGCTGTCAGGCTCGGCATATCACTCCAAGTTGTGTTTATACAAAGGAATTACACGCTTTTTACTAAAGCCCCCTATCCCTTTGTACCTTTCCCCTGTTGTGGTCGTATATCGGGCTGTGTATATCTCTTATCCGCATCATATATTCGTGTGCCGAAACACCATTGTGCCAGTTCCCGGTCACCATGCCTGCTCCAACAAACGAGAAATAGACAACAATAATCAGCGCCGAGAGAGTATATCCCGACAACGCCAATCCTTTTCCGGGGAGCTTCAGATCGAGTGTGTGGTCCACAGGACAGGCTTCCACACACGCCATGCAGGCCGTACACTCATCGGAACGGACACGGCGCTGGCTGTGCACCGAAATAAACGAGGGACAAGCCCCTGAGCACTTTCTGCAGTTTGTACAGGTCCCCGGATTCCTTGTGACCTTGACCGGGCTGAGGATGCTCAAAACTCCGAGCAACGCTCCGTACGGGCAGAGATACCGGCACCAGAAATTCCTGAAAAGCACCGAGAGCACGATCAATATACCGATAACAATGAAAGTCGTTCGTGAAATATCGGTAAAAAACATGAGCATTTTTACATCCGCCACGATGTTATACGGACTGTAGATAAATGCACGAAGGGCTTCTGCATCCATTGAGACAAGAATCACCCACGAGAAAAATGCGAGAATAACATACTTGAGGCTCCTGAGAATGCCATCCAGAACAAACGGCATCCCGACGTTTTTCCCAAACAGCCTTTCCCCCGATTTCCACAGGAATTCAGAAAGGAATCCGACAGGGCATATCCAACTGCAGAACGCCTTTTTGAAAAGGACAGCGATGACCAGTATGGCGACAAAAATGACGAGACCGGCGGGATGAATGTCATTGATCTCGCCGGTGAGTACCATGTACTTGAGGCTCATCAGGCTGCTGATCGGCAGAAATGCCTCGACAGAAGGAGGGCGTCCGAAATACCGTGTTTCACCGATGGTCTCACAGTACCGTACGAAACCGTAAAAACGGTACCCCACGATTAATACCAGAATAGTGAAAAACAACTGGACGCAGTTTCGTGTGAGCTGATACTTTTTCTTCATAGCCGGAAGCAGAAAAAGGGTAGCCA
>JAUYCD010000141.1 GCA_030692375.1 Candidatus Latescibacter sp.
CTCGTCGGATTTCGAGCGAGATTAACCTTTATCTTTGACGTGTAATGCCAAATACCTTTTTTCAGCAGACCCTAAATAAATTACTTCATCCTTCACTCTTCCTCTCCCGAACGAACCTGACTGTTGTTTCAGTTACAACAATAAAATTATCATTCAATCCATCCCCATATTGCAGAAGAAGTCTACGAAGGACATCAATTTTATTTATCGAGCGTTCATCATTGAGACGTAAGAGGATTACACCCTTATGAGGGTGTTGTTCGCGGTGGATTTTCTCCCCAAAATCCTTGTCGAGTGTAATGAGGATTCGGTTCTCTTTGAGCGCTTTCTGGAATACCTGGTTGTCGGTTATTCCACGGGCATCTTCGTAAACCGAAACCACATCGTGCCCTTGTTCTCGTAGCCAGTTAGCCGGATTTGAACCTACACACTCATCGACGAGGAACCGCATACTATACCTTCTCAACCGGAAGCGGCATGAAGTCCGAATTATCCAGCGAACAGGCTGCAAACAACAAACATGCTTGAATATCCTCCAGTGTCAATCCTTTATATTCTGCAATTATCTCCTCCGGTGTAGCTCCACGAGCAAGGAGATTGAGAATATACTCCACAGTCAGGCGCGTACCCTTGATGACCGGCTTGCCCGCCATAATGTTCGGATCAAAGGTGATTCGTGTAAGCAAAACTCTTTCTTGCATATATAGGTCCCTCCTTAATTATCATTTTTCCTAACCTCCATCAGTGTATGTTTAAAACAGTATATCTTTTTTGTTCGTAATTAGTCAAGGATTATATTGCTTCCCTTCTTTCATTCCTCCGCTTTCCTCAGTCTGTCAATAATCGCCTCTTTGAGCTTTTCAAGCTCCCTCTCGTCTTCGATTTTTCCGCCGCCCTTTTTACGGATATAGAAAGCATCAGCGATCTGATCCTGGTCGGTGCCGATACGGGCGGTATGGATATCGATATCGTGTGCGGCGAACACGCTCGTGACATCGTAGAGGAGGCCGGTGTAATCGGAGGCGAATATGTCGATGATAGTGAACAGTGAGGAAAGGGTATTGTCCACCCGCACCCGGGGCGGATAGTATACGGCATTCCGCTTGCGGCGCTTCCAGCGGAGACGGTGGCTGCGAATCAGGTCGCCGACCTGAATCTCGCCCGCGATCACCCGGTCCAGACTGCCTTTAAACATCCGCTGGGTTTCCGGGGAGATGCGCGTTTCTCCGGTTCCGTTCACAATGAGGAAAGTGTCGATGATGACTCCGTCGCTTCTGGTGAATATCTGGGCCGCGATGATGTTGATATCGGAGGCGGTGATTGTTCCGCAAATATCGGAAAGGGCGCGGGGATAATCGCCGCAGATGACTGTTAGATAGCTTAGCTTCCCCCGGCGGTGGAAAGAAGCCCAGGAACCGTGTTGTTTCATCAGTTCGATTCCGCTGATGTGGGACAGAATTTCACCGGGCGCGGTTACCCGGAGATACTGTTCGGGAAGGTTTTTGGTGTGTTTGCGGATTGCCGGGGCGGAGACCTTTCCTTGGAGGGCGTGCACTATTTTCTCAACACTGGCGTCACTGGTGACTGAGGTTTTCTCATATCCTTTTTCGATAAGCTGGAGCGCCCGGTTATACAGGCTCCAGAGAAGGGATTTTTTCCAGTCGGTGAGCGCTCCCTCGGACAGCGCTGAAAGGTCGGCGAATGTGAGCGCGGTGAGCATACGGAGACGGCCGGAGCTTGGGACACGCTCGGTAAAATCGCTTATTGTTTCCGGTTCGTCCATGTCGCGGCGCTGAGAAATATGGGACATGAGGAGATGTTCCCGGATGAGAAAACGCACAAGCTCGATGGTACGGTCATCAAAATTGAGCCGTTTCAGAGCCCTCGCCGCCAGCCGCTCGCCGTGGAGGGAATGGGATGCGCCTTCCGCTTTTCCGATATCGTGCAGGAGCCCGGCCAGATAGAGCGCACCCCTTGCGGTTATATCCTCCATGAGTGCATGGATCACCGTGAACGAAAAGAATTTTGCGGCAGTCATGGTTTCCAGGTTTTCGACCACCCGGATAGAATGTTCATCGGTGGTATAGGCATGATAGAAATCGTACTGGTAGTGCCAGCTTATACTGCCGAATTCGGGAATCAGCCGGGTCAGGACACCGTGATTGTGCATCAAACGGAATGAGCGTGAGACTCCGCTCCGCATGTTGACCAGGTCGTGGAAAGCCTTTTGTACATCCGGGTGGTCGGGGTATTCCACAGGCAAGTCCGCCAGAATCCTCTCGATGACCGAAGCGGTATCCTCGGTGAGCTGAAGAGAACAGGCCCCTGCCACTGTGAATATCTCCACCAGAAGGTGCGGATGCTTCAGGAGAAAATCATCGCTCTCCTCAAGCAGTGCGACCCGGGTGTCATCGGTGCGAAGCCCGATAGGGAGGACAAGCAAGGGCTTTTCTCCTCCGTTGAAAAACCGGTCGCGGATCCTGCCGACGACCCGGTTGGTCAGGCGGAACACCCTGCCCGCCCGCATGTAGTAGCGGCGCATCAGGTCTTCGATCGGCAAAGCGCCATCACCGGAATACCCAAGGTTTGCAGCTACCTCCGGCAAGTTCAGATGAGTGAGCACATCAGCCTTTTTCCCCGCTGTGAAATGGAGGGCGTTCCGCAGCCGAAGAAGAAAATCCAGGTCTTCACGGAGCGCGGAGACTTCACTTTCATGGAGCAGGCCGGCCCCCCCCAAATCTTCTATATCTTTCCCCCGGCCTGTGAGAGTCAGAAGCCACCGTGAAATATGAATGTCACGGAGGGCGCCCGGCGAGTCCTTTACATTGGGGGTTTGAATCTGCACTGTATTCCTGAACGATTCCAGGCGGATACGGCGCTCCTCTATCTTCTGCAAGGCCAGTTGTCTGCCGGCGTTTTCCTTGAGCCAGGCCAGATATTGGATAATGAATTCTTCCCAGATTTCACGTTTCCCCAGAAGAAACCGTGATTCGAGAAGCGAAGTGGCGAGATGGCTGTCCTCGTGAGCCTGGTGGATGCACTCCCCGGCGCTGCGGGTGGAATGTCCGATATCGAGATTCATGTCCCAGAGAAACTGAATCATGGCGGTGATCCCCGCTTCATGCTCTCCGCACGATTCTTTATCCATGAGGAACAGGAGGTCTATATCCGAAAACGGATTGAGTTCGCACCTTCCATACCCTCCGAGTGCGATGACCGCAAACTGCGGCTCTTCAACTCCGGGGAAACAAATACAGAATAGGTGACTGATGAGGCGGTCTGCAAGCGAAGACATGAGAGCGCAGAGCTCGATCCCGGATGCTCCTGCCAGATGCCGCGCCGCCAGTCGTTCTTGTATCTGTCCGAGGACTGCCCGATACGCACTAAGACCGTCGCGGGAAAGAATCCCGGCGCCGCCGGTAAGCGGATAATCGCTAGCGACAGCATCAAGGTCACGCTCGAATGATTCTAAAAAGGTGCGGTTTTCCTCTTTCTCAGAAGGCGTTGTCATATTTTTCTATCTCACCGTGTTTTTAATTGATTGCATGAAGAAATATTTCGACATGTATCAAATATCATTTTTCTTTCGAATTCAGGCAACTCTTTATTACCAAAAAAGGGGTGGTTTTTTTGAAGTGTGATAATTACATTAATCGAAAGAATTTTTTCTGGATCAGATGGGGTAACAATGAATCCAAACGTACCTTTAAAATCACACAAAACATACAGCTCCTTTCGTAAAGCAGAAGCGATTTTTGTTCTCCTGTTCCTTTGTATTGGAGGCTGGACAGAGCTTTCGTTTTTCTGGGGCGCCCACAACCCGAACGATATGAGTTTCAGGGGATCACCGTATGCGGAAGGGCTTTCCACAAACCTTTTACAATTATCCAGTTGTTTAAAAAATTTCTCAGGTGTGCCTCTCCGGTCTATTTCCTTGATCGGCGATGCTTACGATGAAAACAGAAGGATAATTGGTACCGGCTCTCTTAACCCAAGCACAGAGTTATCCATAAATCCCTCCGATACTCTTCGGTTTACCATAAAGATACATGTTTTTACCGACTGCCGGAATGTGAGGAGCATCATGCTAATTCCTCGTTCACAACTGGGCACAGGAAAAATACTCGTTCATACTTTACCAGCTTTATCAAATGAATAGCTTCTTGAGAGAAATGAACTTATGAAGTGGAAAATGATGCCCTCTACTCGAGCACTTATCACATATCTGTACGGCGCGGCGCTCGTTCTTGCCGGGGCTTGTGTTATACATCGATTCAAGGGACTGAAACTGATCGATGTCATGAGGGAACATTATCTGTCATCTCAAACTCCGGTCATCCCCATGGTCGGTTATATGGAGATCGACACGATCGGCCTGTTCCTTGCATTGCTTGGATCCGTAACACTCCTTTTGACTTACATCTCCCGAAATTTCCGGCAGGAGCGGGCATCAGATTTCGCGTTCATCGCCATTGTAAACATATTCACCCTGTTCTATTTCATGAATGCGTATATATGTGACGATGCATTCATCAGCTTTCGGACGGTCGATAATTTTATCAATGGATATGGATTACGGTGGAATACCATAGAACGAGTCCAGACATACACAAATCCGCTCTGGATACTCCTGATGAGTGTTTTCTACTACCCTCTTCAATGGCTTCATTCAATGGAAGACACCACGAAGATGTATTTCATCTCCATAGCCCTCTCCTATTTCGCCAGTCTGGCCGCAGTTCTCTCCATCGCAGCGTATTTGATACGGTTCAAACGCCATGTGGCGCTGGTTATTCTCCTCGCTGTGCTCTTCAGCTCACGGGCATTTGTCGAGTATACATCATCCGGTCTCGAGAATCCGCTTACCTATCTCCTGATCGTTCTGTTTTATGTCCGCTATTTTAGCGATGAAGATCAGAGCAAGCCAAAATTCATTGTCCCGCTCCTCGTGTTTGCTTCGCTCGCATTCCTGAACAGGCAGGATACACTGCTTCTGTTCGCTTTCCCAGCCGCCGCGCTCTGCATCGGTGCGTTTAAAACGCAGGGCAGAAAAACGATTGGACTGCTCGCGGCGGGATTATCTCCCGCATTTGGGTGGGTGCTCTTCTCTCTCATATATTATGGCTTCCCATTTCCAAATTCATACTATGCGAAGCTGGGGCTTACACCGGCGTCTGTTGTCTGGAAGCAGGGAATTAACTATTTCTTTTCAGTGCTTATCTCCGATCCTCTGACCGTGTGTGTGATATTTTTCGCCATAATTGTGTCGGTACTCAGAAAGGATCGCCGCAATCTCATGGCCGGAATGGGCCTCCTCGCCGCAGTCTTTTATGTGATTTCCACGGGCGGGGATTTTATGGGCGGAAGGTTTGTCTCCGCCCCGTTTCTCTCAGCAGTTCTCCTCGTCGCTCTGGGAGCGCCAGCTCCTAAACCGGACATTCCTTTGAAGGAATCCTGGCGGAAAAAGAAGAGGAAGGCACCCCGCAGTCCGGTGATCGAATTTGCGAGAAGATACCGTTTACGGTTAACAGTTGCGGCATGTATCATCTACAACCTGGTGATTCCCCTCACGCCTGCCAAAACCCCTCTTCAAGCGACTTACCTGAAAAGTGAATGGTATGGAATGAAATTGTTCAATCTCCCGAACGCGATCGGGAATATATATCAGAATTCCCCTTACTACTACGCTTCGAATCCGCTATTCTACTCCAAAGGAGGCTTTCCCTTCGGGAATTTAAGTTTTCATGTGATCAGAGATTGCCGTCATTGCCGGGCGTTAAGTGAAGAATCCCGCCCTGTATATATCGAAGGGGGCGGAATTGTCGGGTTTTGCAGGGGTCCCCTGCATCAGCTTATCGATCCCCAGGCTATTACCGATCCTCTCCTCGCACGCCTCCCCATACCCGATCTCACGGGAGGGTTCGTACCAGGTCATTTCACGAGGCCGGTTCCCGAAGGTCTTCTCGAATCCTATAGTGAAAACCGGAACATGCTGAAAGACCCGAAGCTCAGGAATTATTACGAAAAGCTTTTCATTGTGACACGCGGACCGGTATTCTCTGTAATACGGTTAAAATATATTCTCGAGTTGAACCTGCCCTGGAACCGCAGATACTCACACCCGTATACATAAAAGAGAGGATACAGCGATGATATGGAAAAAGGTTACTGTCTTCTGTACCTTGTTTGTCGTGTGGCATTGTGCACTTGCATCCGCCCAGAAAACCTCAGTAGGATTCACGCCGTTGAACGAACTCGGCGCAGGGTTGTATAAAGGATATTCCGGTGGCCTCTATCCCGCGGAAAGCAATGATTCGCCCTCATCCCATAAATCCGCCGGGCTTTCCATGGCCGGACTGATTCAGCCCCTGGACCAGACGGGAGCGGTGGATGCGGTAAATGGCAGGATAGTTTTCCTCTCTGTAGGGATGTCCAATACCACTCAGGAATTCTCGATGTTTAAAAGTATCGCCGACGCCGACCCGGTAAAAAACCCGAATGTTATTATAGTCGACGGCGCACAGGGCGGCCAGACTGCGGCGGTCATTTCCAATCCCCAGGCGCAGTATTGGACTATTTGCGACCAGCGGCTGGCAAGCGCGAAAGTCACCGCTCAACAGGTCCAGGCGGCCTGGCTCAAGGAAGCCGACGCCGGCCCGACCCAGGCATTTCCCATATATGCCCAGACACTCCAATCAGAGATGGAAAAAATTGTCGGGATTCTGAAAATCCGTTACCCGAAGATCAGGATTGTCTACCTGTCCAGCCGGATATACGGCGGTTATGCTACCACCACCCTCAATCCTGAACCGTATGCCTATGAATCGGGTTTTACCGTGAAATGGCTGATCGAAAAACAGATCAGCGGCGATACGGCGCTCGCCTTTTCCGGTGCTGAAGCAAAAGCGCCCTGGCTGGCCTGGGGGCCCTATCTCTGGGCGGACGGCCTGAATGCCCGGGGCGACGGTTTGAAATGGGAGATCGCCGATTTTCAGTCGGACGGCACCCATCCCTCCAGCTCCGGACAGAAGAAGGTGGCGCAGCTCCTTTTGAACTTTTTAAAGACCGAACCGACCGCCAGGGGTTGGTTCTTAAAAAAACAAGCAACCGGAGTAAAACAGGGCGCTCTTGACCTCCCCGTTCAATTCAGCCTGGAACAGAATTATCCGAATCCGTTCAATCCCGCAACAACAATACGGTATGCCCTGCCCAGTTCACAGAAGGTTTCCCTTAAGGTATTCGATTCCCTGGGCCGTGAAACCGCCGGGCTCACGGAAGGGGAGAAAGCTCCCGGGTGGCATACGGTGATTTTCGATGCCTCTAACCTGGCGAACGGAGTGTATTTCTACCGGTTGTCCACCTCGCTTTTCACCTGCACCCGAATGATGGCAGTAGTTAAGTAGTCCACAGCTCTTCCCCGGCGCCTCTCCGAATACAGTCTGAACCATGATTCGCATGATTTCATAATTGATTTGATTTTTATATATGACGACATATTTTAATGCGTTTCTTTCAAAATAGATGCCGAAACAAGTTCGGCATGACACGTGTCATCCTGAACTCGTTTCAGGATCTAAACACTCAAAACATGCGCAATTATTTATGTCGTATAGTATAATTCATCAAGGCTATCCCGTAATCCTCATAATCAAGGTTCAGACTATTTTTTGTCTATGGCGACATATTTTATTGCGTTTCTTTTCAGATTAGATGCCGAAACAAGTTCGGCATGACACATGTCATCCTGAACTTGTTTCAGGATCTAAACACACAAAACATGTGCAATTATTTATGTCGTCATGTATAGATTTCAGATTTCATCTTTCCGATTTCTATAATCCGTCATTCTCACTGGCCATCCCCCAGAATTTTTGTACTAATGTTTGTAACTCCTTATAATGCTTATCGTTATAAGAATAATTTTATGTGAAAGTATTATCGGATAATTGCATGCCTTCTTGAAGGACTGATCCCCCCTGTCCTTTGGACAT
>JAUYCD010000142.1 GCA_030692375.1 Candidatus Latescibacter sp.
TATTAAGGGGGGAAAAGAAAATTGTTCATAGTAATATGTAAACATTTATTTGGATTTGACAGAACCCTCTCCCTAAATTCCCCCCTTAATAAGGGGGGATGCCAAAGGCAGGGGGGATCTTTAAAGACACAGGAGCACTCAATTTCTCTTATTTACTGTATGTTGCTGACTTAACAACATAACCGGATTGTTTTTTAAATGTAGAAAGTTTTATTTGGAAAAACAACTAAAATCAATAAAATAGAGTGAAGTAGAGATAATCTTCGCCTGGTTGCAAAAAGATTTTGTTCAATGCCTCCAAAATTGTATAATATTGTATAATAGGGTAGTAAAGAATCAGGAGATCAGAACCCGGCGCCTGAACAGTCACCCACATTTCTATAGAGGAGGCTTTCCTATGAAAAAAATACTCATGGTAATTTTTACCGTATTCCTGCTTGCAGGATGTGCCATGTTGGGAACACATTCCATTCAGGGTGTTCTTAAAGGATCAAACGATTATACCGTTACCGTGCGCGGGGTATCCGGAGCTTTGACTATTGACAAGCTGTTCCCGGAAATTGCCTCGATGCTTGTGGAGTTCGGCGCTGATTCTTCGGCTGTGGCGGAGTACACACGCGGTCAGGAAACATATACCGTGGAAACGATCTCTTTCCTCAGCGCCAAATCCGCTCTGGGTGTTTATACGCTTTTGGAACCATCCGGCGCAGAATCCCTTAAACTGGGATATGCCGGCAGCAAAAGCGCGGCTTCCGTCCAGTTTGTCAAAGGAGATTTCTATGTGCGCATCCTTCCCGGACGCGGCGCCGACACTGAAGGCGCTCTAGGTCTGGCCTGGGTTTTGGTCAAACGTATCCCGGGAGCCACTATACCGCCCGACCTGTATGAATTCCTCCCCCATGACCGGCTGATCAAAGGTTCCGCCTTCTATTTCAAAGGCTCTCATGCCTTCCAGATGAGATTTCCTCCTGATCTGGCCAAAATACTCAGCATCAATGGCGCCATTGAGGGTGTTTCCGGGAAATACCTGCTGGAAGGGGGCAACACGGTAACTCTTCTCAAAGTGCACTATACCAGCCGAACCCGAACCGTGGAGGCTCTCCAGTCCTTTCTGGCAAGCCGTGAGGGAATGAGGATCATCCCCCCAAGGCAGAACACTCAGTACTACACGCTTATAAATCCGGATGAGACCGAAGTCTACATAGCGGAATACGGCGAGTGGCTGCTGATGTTCCCGGACGGTCCCAAAGGCGGCGAGGCCATCCCGATGTTCGAATACATGCTGAGAAGCTTGTAGTAAATGTTACATCTAAGATGGCTATTTTCTTGAAATGTCACCATCCATGGGAGGAACAATGAGAAAGGCCAAAACGCTGCTGTCGATACTGGCAACGGCAATTATGACTACGGCTGTCCTGGCGCTCGCCGGCTGCCAAGAAAAGAACCGGGCCGCATCTAAGACTATCACTTCTGGCGAAAAGCCTGTTGCAACAGCACCGGCAACCGACCCGCGCGTTATCATTGCCGGCTTCCAGGATTTGCTTAAGCCCGCGGGTGTGCCCCTCACAGACAAGCAACAGGAGCGGATTATGGAAGTTTTTGACCCCGCGATGCCCTACGACATTCGGTCCGTCTTCGGAGTGTGCACACCAGAACAGAAGCGGGTGTTCGTGAACATGTCCCGCAAACTACTTGCGAAAAGCAAGTATCCCTTCACCGGCAGCCAGGAATCCCGCATCATGGCCCTCGGCCCGGGCAGCAAGGAAAAATCCTGGCTTGAGATCTTTACTCCAGAACAGTTACAGATTGGGATATGGGCGACAACTAAATAACGCCGACCATACACAACGCTATGATTGAAATAAACGAAAGAACTTTCATTCCCGAAAGCGAGATAAATTTCACCTTCTCACGGAGCAGCGGCCCCGGCGGCCAGAACGTGAACAAGGTCAATACCCGGGCGACCCTTTTATTCGATGCCCGGAACAGCCCGAGCCTTTCGGAGGAACAAAAGGAGCTTGTCCTCGATAGGCTGAAAGGACGCATCAACAGGGAAGGCATCCTCCGGGTCATCTCCCATCGTTACCGTACCCAGGGGGAAAATCGCGATGCGGCGATGACCCGGTTCGCAGAGCTCCTGCACTATGCTCTTGAACGGAGAACAGTGCGGAGGGAGACGAAAGTACCGTTCATAACACGCCAGAAGCGGCTGGAAGAAAAGAAGCGGCGAAGCGAGGTAAAGCGCGACCGGGGGAAAGCGGGGGATTTTGAGGAGTGATTAATTTAAATGCGCTTCTTTATTGTATAGATGCCGAAACGGTTTCATCGTTCCCGCGAAGCGGCAACAAGTTCGGCATGACGAGGTCACCCTGAACTCGTTTCAGGGTCTATATGTATCTATAAAAGGTACTGTCAAAAATAATATGAAAAGAGGGAGAAGCAAGGAGGAAGAATAAAAAAGGGAAGAGCGAAGCTGTGGAAATGCCGTGAGTATTAACATATTGAAAACGATAGGGCAGTTTTCAACAATGTTGACACTCACTTGGAAAACGCATTGCGTTTACCACATTACCACAGCTACAACGACGATACAGAATTTTAATAATATTT
>JAUYCD010000143.1 GCA_030692375.1 Candidatus Latescibacter sp.
CGGGAGTCCAGATGGTGCAGTGCAGGGCAATGAATCCCATGCCACGGTTGGTGACATTGTCGATAATGGTATTCTCAAGCTCATCGCTCATGTAGCCGTCAGTCGAGGGCAGCTTTTCACGGACAGGCTCGGGACTGAAGCCGGTAACCGGGCCGCCCCATCGGGTGATAATCAGAAGATCGGCGTCGCTTATCAGTTCGGGAGTCACATACCGGGCGTCGGTGGTTGAGAGAAAACGCCAGCCGGTTTTGCCAAAGACCCCACGGAGTTCCTGCTCCTGCCCGAGAGCATTGTGGAGCTGGTCGCCGCCAAGATAGACCACCTTGGTCTCTCCTTTGGCTTTAGGGCGAATTTGGGCCTGCGTGTGCGAAGAGATACCAGCGCGACCACCACAAGCGACAGTTGAGCCAGCCAGAGAAGCCAGCCCTGCTTTGAGAACAGTACGCCGCGTGGATTTTTGTAGTGAGAACATGAAAGACCTCCTTGGAAAGAAGAATACAGAAGACAGAAGAAAAGATTTTCCGCGTATGGATAAGGTTCATGATCATGTATAGATGCCGAAACAAGTTCGGCATGACACGTGTCATCCTGAACTCGTTTCAGGATCTATCTTTCTCTTTGCAACTTTACAGTATATATCATGCCCGGCGTCAAACAAAAAACTTTTTGAAAAAAAACCTTGCGTAATCGGAAGTAAACTGTTTCCTTCAAAAATACTCGATTTTTATACCACAGGATCATAAAGATGCGGAAACTTTTAAAATACATCGCCCCGAAATCATTCAATGACGGCCTCGCACGGTGCAACGCCCTGGGGAAAAAACTCATTCGCCGGACAAGAATAGAGCGTTTCCTCGATGTGGGATGCGGCGATGGGAAACTTACCCTGGAATTTGCCGAAATCGCCCGCGCGCACGAGATTTACGGCATCGAGTATGTCGACAGCATCTGCCGTATGGCGGAAGAAAAGGGCATCCGCTGCATCAGCCAGGATGTGAATGCGCCCTGGAGCTATGACAGCGATTTCTTCGACCTCATCCTTTCCAGCCAGAGCATCGAGCATGTCCACAACACCCGGCTCTACCTTGAAGAATGCCACCGAACTCTCCTTCCCGGCGGACAGGTCATTATCCTCACCGAAAACCTGTCATCCTGGGTGAACATCGGGGCGCTCGTGTTCGGCTGGCAGCCGTTCTCCACCACCAACATCAACGGCTGGAGCCTCGGAAACCCGCTTATCTGGCATGCAGACGAACCCCGCGACGAGGAATTCATGAACACCTGGCAGGCTAGCGGGGTAAGCGGCACTGTGGGGCATGTCCGCGTGCTGGCCTACAGGGGGCTAAAAGATCTGCTGGAAAAAGTGGGATTTCGAGAAGTGCGGGTGTACACGCGCGGCTATCTTCCGCTCTGGGGGCCGCTCTCCGACCTCTTGTGCGCCATCGACCGGAGGCACGGGCATTTTCTCGTGGGGACGGGGGTGAAAAGTTCTGAACCATGATTCGCTTGATTAAAAGATTATCTTGATTTTATGTTTTACGGTTATGTCATTTGGTAAGAATTATTAAAATGTTGCGCCGTGATTGCACATTTAGATCCTGAAACGGTTTTATCGTTCCCGCGAAGCGGCAACGAGTTCAGGATGACACGTGTCATGCCGAACTTGTTTCGGCATCTATATATGATAACAAACCTTATCTAATGACATACCAGGATTATGTTTTAATCATCATGGTAATCCTTGAATCCTATAAATCATGGTTCAGACATCCTCCTTGTCTCTGCGAGGAACAATTTTCTCTTTTTCTTGCTATTCCCCCCACTTTTGTATAGTTTTACGAATCTTTGATATTACTCCGGTATACACACAAGAATAGAATATGGCAGGCAAAAGGGAAAATGGCGATCTCTCACCGGCAGTTCCTCATGAGCGGCGGAATTTTCATCGTTCTGAACTTCATGAGCAACCTTTTCGAACTCGGATTCAACGGGATCACCGCCCGGCTTCCGGAGGGAGATTACGGTATCTACCGGGCGCTTTTCGTAATCTTTTTCATATTGACCGCGCCGCTTGCAGCTTTGCAGCTCGTGGTCAGCAAGGAGGTGTCGGCCCTCACCGCCCTTGACCGGTACGGCGAGGCGAAGAATTTCGTGGCGCGTTCGCTCCGTTATGTTATCCTGGCCGGCGGAGCGACCATGTTAATCGGACTTTCGATGTCCCCTCTCATAGCCGATTTTCTGAAAATAAAGTCTGTCCTCCCGGTAATCTATCTCATGCTGATCATCGGGTTCTATTCCCTTATTCCGGTGCTGTACGGCGCTATTCAGGGATTGCAGCGGTTCATCACCCTGGGACTGGTATCCATCTGCTGGGGGATCTCTCGTTTCACCATGGCTTTCCTTTTCATCATCATTCTGGCGAAGGGGCTGAACGGCGTCATGGCGGCGGTGGTTGCAGCGGTCATTATTACCGTAAGCATGGCTTTTCTTCCGATGCGGTCGTTCTTCCGCCTTCCCTCGAAAGCGATCAGTCCGGCGGAACTGAAAAAGGCTTTCACCTTCACCCTACCTATTGCGGCCACCCTGCTTACCTTCTCCCTTTTCCGGGGAATGGATATGGTGTGCGCCCGCAGATTCTTTTCACCTGAAGCCGCCAATGCTTATGCCTGTGCGGCTTTTGTGGGTTCGGCTTTTTTTACTCTTTCAGGGATTTTCATGGTTATGTTCCCGGTGGTGGCCGAAGAAAAAACCCTGATGCGCAACCCCATCCCGTTTCTCCTCCGCAGCGCCACCGTAGTCGCAGGCCTCTCCGGAATCGGAATCGCCATCGCCTGGTTTTTTCCCGGCCTGGTCATGATCATCTCGACCCAGGGAAAGATAATTCCCGGAGCGGAGCCTCTTATCCGCATTGTGGGACTGGCGGTGCTTCCGATTTCACTCGTGTATATCATGGCGAACTATTTTCTCGCTCAGCACATCTCCGGATTCATCCCGATTCTCGCAGGAGGAGCGATCCTGCAGGCGGCATTCATTCTTCTTTTCCTCTCCACCCCGTTACATCTGCTCTACAGCGTCGGCGCGGCGAATTTTTTCACCTTAAGCGGTATGTTTTTCTACCTTTTTCTCCATCACAAACCTTTTGCGAATTAAAAAAGACTCAGTCCGTCCCGAAAAGTCCCTTCTGGGGCATGATTTTGGTGGTCAGCGCACGGTTCACCAGGATTTTGCCTCCTTCACGGATGGCAATATGCCCGGAAGCGCCCCCCTCAGTTCCGAACACCACCTCCCAGGTGCGGGCGCCGCTGGAAAATTTCACTCCCACCTGTTTCCTATTCTTCACCAGTTCCGACTGCACCATCTTTGCCAGATTCAGGTCGCCGACCTGTATGAGGTGAAGGAACAGGGCTTCATTCTTTGATTCCGAAGGACTTACCTCCACACGCCACTGTCCGAGGAGCTGCGTGGTGTCGGGAGGTGAGTTGTGCGGCATGGGCCAGTTGCGCCCACCCGACCAGAATTGTTTTCCAGGTCCGCCGATCTTTGTCATCTCGGCCTTTTCCGGAAGAAGTGTTCGGGAAAAGAGTTTTCCCTGTCCCTGTGTCTCTGAAAATATGGAGTCATCTATCTGAGGTTCAGTGGCAGTATGAAGGAGCCAGGTCTTTTTGTATTCGGGTCTGGCCGACACCACACGGTCGAAAACTACGAAATAATCAGGGTGCAGAAATACGAACTGCCGGAGTGCCAGGCGGCATTTTTCAGCGGAGTAGCACCCGGTGGCGTCGCTTGCGACATAGGAATAATCATCATTGGTTTCAAACGCCGCCACCTTCGAACCCAGAAGCTCGTTCTGGCCGCCGTCGTTTGGCACCGGAAGATCCTCCTCTCCGGGTGCGGGTGCACCCCAGCGCTGGCCGCCTACAAATCCCTTTTCCGTCGATACAAAGCCGGCCCCCTTGTCCACATAGACAGGCAGAACCTCCCCAGGCATGGTGATGAGTATGCAGTTATGCGCCACCGTCCGTGGATAGTAATTCTGTGTGTGGATTCCGCCAGGCCGTGAGCCGGTATCCAAGGCGAGAAATCCCTTCTTGAAAATCAGGAACTGGTTGTTGTCCCAGTGCTTGTGCTGCTCTATGACCCCGCCCGCCATAAAGAGGGCATAGGTGTCATCCGGCCCGGGACCTGAGCGCATGAACACCTGCCCCATGTTTTCGAAATTACGGGCATGAGGCATAACTGTCGCCGGTCCCATGGCCTGGACATCATCCCTGCGCTCGGTCAGGAGAAATGGGAGATAGGGAAAGGAACCGTAGTTTCCTGTCGGGACCTGTCCGATCATCCACTTGGAGAATGCGGCGCACTTAGGGCTGCTATCCCCATAAAAATTAATGATCTGGAGGAGATGGGAGCGCATGTTGCTCAGGGAGAGCCGGTTTGTGGTATGGTAGGCGTCGCCCGCCCCGAATTCCAGCAGTCCCGGGAGCATGTTCCAGTAAAGGTAGCCGGGAAGGTAGGATGCGTAAGGCCAGTCCAGGGCGATATTCTTCCCTGTGGCGGAACGAAACGAATGGAAGAAATTATATTCCGCCCAGGGATACGCCGCCATCACATAGTTCATGCTCGCAGATGCGGAGCCGCCGTCATCTCCTGCGCCCTTGCGACGGTGAGCGAGAACCTCCATAAAGAGCCGATAGCCCTCAGAAAGGAAGGTTTCGGCACGGACATCATCGATTCCCTCGCCGAATGTGGCCAGCCCGGCATACCATAGAAGCGCCGGATTGCCGTAAAAACCGGTGGTCGAACGCGACCAGCTTTCCTGGGGAAGAAAGTGCGGCCTTTTCGTGGTCGGCTGAATATTCTCCACTTCATCGAGGAAAGGGAGCGCCAGGTCCTTTCTCTCCTGCGCCGAAAGGCGGTTGAAAATCCAGTCATAGGCCGCCCAGGCATTGGTCTGGTTGAAAGAGTACCAGTTCGCCGCTATCTTCTGTGCATATTGGTCCAGATAGTAATCGATGCTCTTTTTAAGGAGTTTCTTTGTTTTCACCAGATACGTGTCATCCCCGGTCACCAGGTACACAAAGGCCGCTTCAGCAGACTGTGTGCCGTAATCGCCCGGCTGAGCCTTGTCAGGGTCCAGCCGGTCTGCGCGCATTTTCATGTCATTGAAAAGTTTTGCCTCCTCGTTCAGCGCCCGTGCTTTTATCGCCGGGAAACTCTCAGAGTTGAAAAAAATACGGGGATGATCCTTCCGCAGCATGGATTTCAGATCATCAGGCGCTTTGACAGGGGCAGGAGGAAGCTGGGCCAGTCCCGGCGCGGCATATGCGAGAATACAAAGTCCAAAACCCAAAGCCAAAAGTCCAGAGTAAAAGGTTTTATTCTGTCTTTTGTCTTCCATCTTCTTTCTTTTTTTCATCCTCCATCCTCCATTTTTAAAGTCCAAAGCCCAAAATCAAAATCCTTTATTTTGCCTTCTGTTTTTTTAAACCTCGATTATCCATAAAAAGGTAATATTACGTTTTTCTCCGCTTTTTATAACCTCACCCCCAGTCCCCCTCTCCTAGTCAGGAGAGGGGGTAACTCTCGACAGGCCATATCTTTACCCTCTCCTAATTAGGAGAGGGTGGCCGAAGGCCGGGTGAGGTTTTCGATAGTGCGGAAAGCTCTGAAACACTTTTTCCCGGATATTCATCATTAATCCTTTTCTTGGCAAGCCTCAAACTGTTCAGCACGACCGAAACGCTTGAAAAAGCCATGGCCGCCGCAGCGAGCGCCGGATGCAGGTCCCGTATGATTCCCGGCAGCCATTGAACCGTATGGAGCGCTCCCGCTGCCACCGGGACCAGGGAAATGTTATAGAAGAACGCCCAGAAAAGGTTCTGACGGATCGTGCGCATGGTTTCCCGCGAGAGCCGTATCGCCCGTACCACCCCCATGAGCTCGCCGCCCACCAAAGTTACATCCGAAGCCTCCATCGCCACATCGGTCCCGGTTCCGAGGGCAATGCCTACATCCGCCAGGGCAAGCGCCGGAGAGTCGTTGATGCCATCGCCCACCATTCCCACCATTCTTCCCCCTTCACGGGCGGCGGCGACCGCATCAGCTTTCCGGTCCGGAAGCACCCCGGCAATTACCCGTTCTATCCCGACCCTTGCGGCGATGGTCCTGGCTGTCGCTTCATTATCTCCGGTGAGCATCACCGGCTCTACGCCCAGCATTTTCAGAAGGCTTACCGCCCCGGCGGCATCGGGTTTCTCACGGTCTGCCACAGCCAGAAGTCCCGCAAACCGGCCATCGATCAGAGCGGCCATGCAGGTTTTTCCTTCATGGGAAAGGCGGTCAGCTTCCTGCCAGACAGCAGGTTCCAGGTGAAGAAACTCATCGATCCAGGCGGGTTTCCCTACCCGGATGAGAGAGCCGCTCACCTGCGCTTCGATCCCCTTCCCCGCGATGGATTGAAACTGTTCCGGTCCGTGAACAATGCATCCCCTCTCCTGCGCTCCCTTTACAATCGCCCGTGAGACGGGATGCTCGGAGCCGGACTCCGCTCCAGCAATGAGACAGAGATCGCTCGCGACGTTTTCCCCGCCCGGGATGAAATCTGTGAGGATGGGCATGCCGACTGTGAGTGTGCCGGTCTTGTCGATCATGACTGTGGTGAGACGGTGGGCTTTTTCCAAAGCCTCGCTGTTTTTGAAGAGAATGCCCATCGATGCTCCTCTGCCGGTTCCGGCCATAACCGCGGTGGGAGTGGCCAGGCCGAGCGCGCAGGGACAGGCGATCACCAGCACTGCAACCATGCGGATCATGGCAGGCACGAATGCTCCCCCAACCACCCACCAGAGAATAAAGGTTGCAAGAGCGATAAGGATTATGGCTGGCACGAAAATGGATGCGGCGCGGTCGGCGATGCGCTGGATGGGGGCTTTGCTGCCCTGGGCCTGACGGACGAGGCGGATGACCTGGGCGAGAGCGGTGTCCTGCCCGACTCCGGTGGCCCGGATGCGGAGACGTCCCTGAATGTTGACAGTAGCGCCGAAAACCATTTCGCCTGCTGTCTTATCCACCGGAAGGGATTCGCCGGTCATCAGGCTCTCATCAACCGAAGAGCCGCCGGAGATCACTACGCCGTCCACAGGAATCCGCTCGCCGGGCCGCACCACCACGATGTTCCCCCGGAGAACCCGGTCCGCCGGGATGCTACGTTCGGCGCCGTTCTCTTCCACATGTGCCATGGCGGGCGCCAGGTCCATGAGCTTCCGGATGGCCTGCGCCGTGTGTCCCCGGGCGCGGGTTTCCAGAAGCTTTCCCAGTTTGATCAGTGTGATGATGAAAGCGGCAGTCTCGAAATAGGTATGCATTCCCAGGCCGGGAATGAGCAGCACCATGACTGAATAGAAATAGGCTGTCGAGGAGCCGAGGGCCACGAGTACATCCATGTTCGCGCTACGGCCAAGGATACTGCGGAAGCCGCCGGAGTAGAAACCCCGTCCGGTGTAAAACTGTACCGGTGTCGCCAGAAAGAAGAAGAGCCAGTTCACCCATGCGCCCTGCGCCCAGGTCCCGGCAAGGGAAAAATCGCGCGCCATGCTCAAAAGAAACAGGGGCAGAGTAAAAATTACTCCCACTGCGAAGCTTCGGCGCTCTCGCCTCAATTCGTGATCCCTGGCTTCTTTTTCGGCCTTGGCTTCCAGCTCACCCTGGCGGGGGATCACCAGGGTATACCCGGCGTTCTCCACTGCCTCAGCCATTTTTCCCGGGCCTGTAAGAGAAGGATCGTAGATGATATGGACGGTATCATCGGCCAGGTTCACCGAGGCGGATTCCACACCCGGCGCCTTTCTTTCGAGCGCCCGCTCGACTGCGGAGGCGCAGTTGGCG
>JAUYCD010000144.1 GCA_030692375.1 Candidatus Latescibacter sp.
AGATGATGGGCATCAAGCCCATGATGCACGGCCCTGTGCAGACAGTCCATCTCCACAATTTTAATCAGAATCACCCCATTTCGCAGGGTATTCAGGATTATGATCTGGCGCTCGATGAAAACTTTGGGGTGGAGCTGATCAACCCCAAAGCCATTCCACTCTATGAATCCACCGGCCATGAAGACAAACGCCACGATATCGCCGGGTGGTGTATCGAACAGGGCAAAGGAAGGATTGTCGGCCTCGCAGCCGGTCACACCTATACTGCCTGGAGAGACAAAACTTACCGCCAGCTTTACTGGCGCGGCGCCCACTGGGCTATGAAAAGAGAGGTTCCGCCGTTTGGGGGTTGAGTTCTATACATGACGACATAAATAATTGCGCATGTTTTGAGTGTTTAGATCCTGAAACGAGTTCAGGATCTAAACATTTAATAATCCGCTTTATATCGTCATATATAAACCTGCGTTAAACCGCTTAATCAGCGGCAATTTCACACAAGCATGGTCTGCACTGTCTCTCTGACCTTTTCCTCTACACGGCTTTTGAACGAAGAGGCGAAAAGGGGATACTTTACAGAGAAATTAACCGCCGCTTCCGTTACTTCCATCTCGCCGGACAGGGCGAATCCCATGATTTTAAGGCTGAATGCGCCGCTATTTCCCTGCCACTCATCACAGAGGTCCTGTACCTGACCGGAGTATTTTGATTTCATCTCTTCGGTGAATCGTTTCATTCTGGAAAGCGCCTCTTCTTTCGGAAGATTGTGCGGAATTGATATATTCATGGTTGGCATAAAGATACCTCCCTATTTTGACAGGATCGACAAGATTTACAAGATTTCTCAAGACAGGTCATTCAAATTAGTTTTAACAGGTATGTCGTTAAGTAAACTAAGGTGATCATCCGAAAGGTTAATCCCCCCTACCCCCCTTATTAAGGGGGGAAAAAGAAAATTGTTCCTATTACTATGTAAACATTTATTAGGATTTGACAGAACCTCTCCTTAATTTCCCCCCTTAATAAGGGGGGATGCCGAAGGCAGGGGGGATATTTAAAGACATATGAGCACTTAATATCTATTATTTACTGTATGTTGCTTACTTAACAACATAACCGAATAATCTTAAATTCTGTCTTCTGTCTTCTGTTTTCCAATTCTAATGCATTTCCGCTTCCACCCTGCCAATCCCCTTACGGTAAAAGTTGAACCGGACATCGGGATGGTCCGCCAGGAGTGACATGGGCGTCGATGAGTCGGGAATCTTTTTTGAGATCATAAGGGTGGTCAGGCGCATCCCGAACGGGTTGTCGTGTACACCCGCCTGCCAGATGGAAACCTTATCCGCTTTCCAGGTCTCAAACGGCCCCACTGTGGCGGCATGTGTCGGCACCATGGAGATATTGCCGCCGCCTGAGGTGCGGGCGTTCTGAATGACTGTCATCGGGTGCAGTTCCACCACACGGGCGCGGAGGCGGCGGTATTCTTCCGGGGCAGGCGGAGCATCACGGCAACTGCCCTCGCGTTTCACCGGATCATTGAACGCCCAGTGCTTTACCTCCCCTTGACCGCCCTGCATGATGACACAGCGGACGCTCTCGAAACTCCCTGAGTAGGATTCCAGGTCTCCGGTTGGAAAATGCAGATGAGAAGATGGCATGCGGAGCGAGGGATCGATCCGGTTGAAGCAGAGTTCGAGATCGGCTTTCGCAAAGGAGAGCGGGTGGTTACTATCAACCGGCAGTCCTTTTTCCACCCACTCATCCATTCCCCAGAAATGAGCATCCTGCACTTTGATGCCCAGGCTATTGACTATTCGGGCGACCAGAGGGAGCTGTTCGGTCGGCCCGATAGGCCCGCATATTCCCGCCGGATTATCAGGAGTGGCCTGTTTCCACGCTTCGATATATTCCAGTGCTTCCGCCAGATAAAACTCTTCAAGAGTCTCATAGAATGAAACCCGGAAACCCGGGCGGTTGAGCTGGAGCATGTCTTTCTCATCGAGTTTCGCCGCATCATTCAAAATCTCCGGTTCCAGGGTTGTATAATCCCACCACTGTGGCGCCACTTTACTGATCGGTCGTGCCATAAGTCCTCCAAAATCAGGAAAAAAAGTCTGAATTCAGACTTCTGTATTCTGTTTTTTTTATATTACAATTCCTCGCAGCTTGCTGGGGGGTTGGATCCCCCCTGTCCTTCGGACATCCCCCCTTATTAAGGGGGGCAACCGATACCATTGACGTTAGAATGGTTTTTCTCTTTTATCTCCCTCAGCAAGGGGGATGTCACTAAAGGTGACAGGGGGATCATCTTTTGATACCTCGCAGCTTGCTGGGGGCACTTCATTCCGCAGGGCGGTTGGTCGCCATGTGACGGCCCCCGTCGACATTGAGAAGGGTTCCGGTTATCCAGGCGCTCTGCTCGGAGGCGAAAAAGAGCGCCGCATTGGCAATGTCCACCGGCTTCCCGTTACGGCCCAGAGGGTGAAGGGGGCGCAGACGATCCCAGAACGCGCCGACATTCTGCTCTCCGAAAATAGGGATAGCCAGCTCTGTGTCCTCCACCAGCGCCGGGAGGATGCAGTTCACACGGATATGATCCGCCGCCGCCTCCATGGCCATGACCTGTGAAAGCACCTGAAGCGCAGCCTTGGAAGAGCAGTATACGCCGGTTCCCGGAAATGCCTTGATACCAGCCAGCGAAGAGATGTTGATTATGGAGCCGCCGCCGGACCTGCGCATATATGGCGCCACATTCACCATGACCCGCCAGGGTCCGAAAGCATTGGTCCGCATCATCAGCTCCCATTCCTGGACAGGAGTTTCATGGAGCTTTCCGAAACGCATGACTCCGGCATTGTTGACCATGATATCGATTCTGCCTGTCCGGAGCGCCGTTTCTTCCAGAAGGCGAATAATATCCTGCTCCACTGTGATGTCGGCGATCATCGACTGTATTCTTTCTCCTCCGGGATTTATCATCCTGGCGGCCTTTTCAAGTTTTTCTTTCCTTCTGCCGCAGAGCACTACAAATGCTCCCTCCTCATGGAATCTTTTTCCGATGGCCTGTCCGATCCCGGTGCCCCCTCCGGTGATGACGGCGGTTTTTCCTTCCAGTTGTCCCATAACATTCTCCTTCAATGGATTCCTGTGCGCTGTCCGCAATTTACAATCCTTCCTGCGAAAGCTCTTGAAAATGGCAGTTAGATACAATATACTGTTTTAAAAGAAAAGGAGTTTTCTTTACCCTTTTTCGGTTACCTGGTAATATAAACGATTTCGGAAAGGTAGAGTCTGCTAAAAAACGAACCTTAAATCATCTGCGTGTAACATGTCCGGAGCATGTCGACTGTTGCACCACAATCCGGCGGCTCATATTGGAGAGGATTACCATATATGAAAGAAACAACCGTATATCGCACATGGGATGAACCGATGGCCTGCATGGCGGTGGATTTGCTCCAGGGAATGGGGCTTCACGCCCGGATGGTCGCCGAGATGTCCCGGAGTATTTATCCGATGACTATGGACGGTCTGGGAGAAATTTGGATTGTTGTGCCGGAGGATGAGGTAGAACAGGCGCTTGAAATTCTGGAAGTACGGTTTTCCGAAAAAGGCACCATTGAAGGGTATTCGGAAGATGAATTCGGCAGGGAAGATTTCGGAGACGAAGAAGCGGAAAAAACATAACCTATTGATGATCTTATTTCACCCTGCGGTGAGAAAATACTCTTGACAAATCCTCATTTATTTGTAATATTAGAATTACTAGGAGTTTGGTAATATTTAATCAAGGAATTGTATCCATGAAACTGTCTACAAAAGGAAGATACGGAGCACGGGCGGTGCTGGAATTGGCTCTCCGGTATGGCAAAGGTCCGGTCATGGTAAAAGAAATAGCAGAAAGCCAGGATATATCAGAGCGGTATCTGGAACATATTCTGAATTCGCTCCGTATCTCCGGGCTGGTAAAAAGCACTCGCGGCGCTCATGGAGGATATGAGTTGGCCAAGCCTCCGGCTCACATCACACTCGGGGAAGTGATCCGTTCCCTGGAAGGCCCGGTCGAGATAGTGGCCTGTACAGAGGATAAAGTCTGTACCCGTAGACAGTTATGTGTCACGCATAGGATTTGGTGTGAGGTCCGAAGTGCGGTGGAGAATGTGATCGATTCCATTTCTCTGGCGAACATGGCAGAGAGGCATGAATTACTTCACCGGGATGCGATGAACGAATATATAATATAAACTGAAAGGAAAAATTCTGAATCCAGAATGAAAGATATTCAATACATGACGACATATTTTATTTCGTTTCTTTTCAATATAGATGCCGAAACGGTTGCTAAAAGATGCGCTGCGCTTTCATCGTTCCCGCGAAACGGCAATAAGTTCGGCATGACACGTGTCATCCTGAACTCGTTTCAGGATCTAAATCCTAAAAAACATGCGCAATTATTTATGTCGGCATGTATAAATCTTGCGAATCTGGTTCAGACAATCTTTATTCTTATTTTGGAGTGGTATGGAACGAAACTCTGTTGGTTTGGTAAGAGAAAATAAGTTCACGTTTGGCAGTGTTGAAGAGCCGTTGCTCCTCGAATCCGGTTATAATCTCGGACCAATTGATATTTTATATGAGACCTATGGGGAGCCGAATGCTGACCGCTCGAATGCCATTCTTATCCTCCATGCCCTCTCCGGCGATGCCCATGCGGCGGGATACCATCATCCAAATGACCGTAAAACGGGCTGGTGGGATGCCATGATCGGCCCCGGAAAAGCTTTTGACACCAGCCGCTACTGGGTTATCTGTTCCAATATTATCGGGGGATGCAAAGGCTCGACCGGGCCGGGTTCCCTGAATCCTAAAACAGGTAAACCATACGGTCTGGATTTCCCTATTTTTACCATAAGAGATACTGTGGAAGCCCAGAAACGGCTGATAGACCATCTGGGGATCAAGAAAATTTATGCCATGGCAGGCGGTTCCATGGGAGGATTTCAGGTTCTTGAATGGGCGCTCCGTTACCCCGACATGGTACGTTCGGTGCTTTGCATCGCTTCGACTGCAAAGCTGTCGGCGCTGGGAATAGCTTTCAATGCGGTAGGCCGTCACGCCATAACAAGCGATCCGGGGTGGAAGGAAGGACAATATTACGGCACCCCCGGCCCGATAAAGGGATTGGCAATTGCACGAATGGTGGGGCACATTACCTATCTCTCAGATATGTCCATGGATTCCAAATTCGGACGGCGTTTGCAGTACGCCGACCGGTTCAGTTATGATTTCGAATCAGAATTTGCAGTGGAATCCTATCTCATGCACCAGGGGCAGCGTTTTACCGAGCGGTTTGATGCCAACAGCTACCTGTACATCTCCAAGTCCATGGATTATTTCGATATATCACGAAGTTACGGCCCGCTTACTAAAGCGTTTGCCGGTGTGCAGGCGAAATTCCTGGTGGTTTCGTACAGCTCGGACTGGCTGTTTCCAACAGAGCAGTCGAAAGAGATCGTCCGGGCGCTTGTAGCAAATGATAAAGATGTTTCTTTCATCGAGATTGATTCCCCGTACGGCCACGATTCTTTTCTTATTGAAGTGGAACAACTTACAAGGGTGGTCAGCTCATTTTTGGACAGTGTGGGGAAAGAACCTTAAAGAAAGAATACAGAAGTCAGAAGTCAGAAGACAGAATAAAAGCTTTCCACTTTTCACCTTGAGGCGTTAGATTTTGACTATATGTTGTGTTTATCCTTTTCATCATCTTTTATCAATAAAATCACACGAATCAGTGGTTCAGACATTATTTTGTATTTCATATCCTGTTTTTATTCTAACTTCTGTCTTCTGTATTCTGTCTTTTCTAACTTTGCGAGAAAATCCATATGACCGACCGGCAGATAGACATCCTTACTCGTGCAGACCGTGATCTGATCACAGCCATTGTTCCTCCCCATTCACATGTGCTCGATCTTGGCTGCGGCGACGGCGGCCTTTTGAGCGAGCTGGTCGAAAAAAAACAGGTGATCGGCCGTGGGGTGGAGATCGATGAAGACAACCTCATCCAGAGCATGGAACGCGGGCTTTTCGTATGCCAGGGAGACCTGGATCAGGGGCTGGCCGATTATCCCGACCACTCGTTCGATTATGTCATTCTGAACCAGACCCTGCAGGTAATCAGGAGACCGGAAATAATTTTAAAAGAAATGTTGCGTGTTGGAAAATATGGCATTATCGGCTTTCCCAACTTCGGTCACTGGTATATTCGCACAACCTTCTTCCTATCGGGGAGGATGCCGAAAACAGCAGCCCTTCCGTTCGAATGGTATGACACTCCGAACATACATCAGCTCACCATCACCGATTTCAAAGATTTTTGCCGCAGGGAAGGTTTCTCGATCATCCGGGAGGAATATTACATGCTCGGCAAATGGCGATGCTCTTCTTCAGTCAATCCACTGGCCAATTTGTTTGCTGTTACCGGAATGTTCGTAATTAGTGAAAAGTAACCTCACCCCGTCCCTCTCCTAATTAGGAGAGGGTACCGCAGGCGGGTGAGGTTCTGTCTAAAATGATTTCGGTAAGGAAATTTCATGATCGAGAAAATCGTATGTCCAATCTGCGATCATAGTATCGAAAGGTATAAAAATCCTTTTCCCACGGCGGATGTCATCGTGGATATCGGGGGAAAAATAGTCCTGATCGACCGTAAGAATCCCCCTTACGGCTGGGCTATTCCCGGCGGTTTCATCGATTATGGCGAGCGAGCCGAGGACGCAGCGATCCGTGAAATTAAAGAAGAAACCGGCCTTCAAATTACTGATCTCACCCAGTTCCACGTATACTCCGATCCGAAACGCGACCCGCGGTTTCATACAATTACCATCGTATTTACCGCACAAGGTACCGGTACACTGTCAGCCGGTGACGATGCCGCAGGAGTGGGTCTGTTCGGAAAGAACGAGCTTCCCTCGCCCCTCGCCTTTGACCACGCCCGGATATTGGCCGACTATTTCCGCGCCAAATCATCTTGTAAAAACACATAATCTCGTGCAGCAAAGCACCTGAATCCACCCCTTGCGCGTTAAAACCCTAGAAAATGTGAGTCGCATGTGTTATATTTTAAATTATATATGACGACATAAATAATTGCGCATGTATTTAGTGTTTAGATCCTGAAACGGTATTATCGTTCCCGCGAAGCGGCAACGAGTTCAGGATGACACGTGTCATGCCGAACTTTCCCGCGAGCGCGAATCCGAGGAGATTATTCATCGCCGGGTCATGGACCTCGTCAGGGCGAATTTCCGCCCCGAATACCTGAACCGTCTCGATGAGATAATCATCTTCCACTCCCTCTCGCGCACCGATATTCGCAAGATAGTCCGCCTCCAGGTGGACAAGCTCGCCAAACGGGTGAAAGACTCCGCCGGAATAGAGCTTACCCTGACCGACGACCTTGTGGAGTATGTGGCCGAAGCCGGGTTCGACCTCACCTACGGCGCGCGCCCGATCAAGCGCCTCATACAGCGGGAGATCGAAAACTCCCTTGCCCAGGAAATCCTCACCCGTCAGATGCCGCCGAAGGTTACGGTGGATTATAAGGAGGGGAAGGTGGTGTTTGAGGGGGAATAAAAGAATTGAACCACGAAAAGCACGAAAAACACGAAATTGAAAAAGAGAAAAAAAATGGTCTTGGATAGGGGGGCCGGTTTTTTTATCGAGATGGAAGCGGAGCAGGTGTTTTCCTTTTTATGTCTTTTAGTGTAACCAGGCGATCTTTGTGTTCGGATTCACGGGCTTTCAGCCGGTCCATTAGTTTCTCAAGGTCGCCGCCGCACTCCTCCAGCATTTTTTCACGAATGAGGTGAATTTCTTCGACAATGGGGTCTTTATTCATTTTCCTTACCTTGTGGGGTTCCTTTCAAAGATCGAATATGCCAATCGAATTTTTCTCCTTGTCCCAGACTGTAACCCAAAATTGTAGAGTATTTGGTGTTTTTATAGGGTTCACCATGACCTGAAGACAATCCATAAGATTGGTCTAGGTCATAGATTCTCAATTCAGTCTTCTCGCCGTTTTGCTTTATGATATGAAGTCCTACCTGCACCTTTCTGATGTTCCAAGTTGAACCATTATATAATGATACTGTGAGCGTGTTAAAGAGATCGAAGTGGGCTACTGCATTGACTTTCTGTTTCTCGTAAAAAGGAAGTTCCTCTTGTTTTGGATATAAATTTAAATTCTTAGTAGAAACTTGTTTTGCATGGTTAAGATAAGTACTAACCGAGAAGACTACAATTCCCAAAAGTATAGGTACAATAACCCATACAATGAGTATTTTCTGTTCAACTTTTTCATAAATACTGAAAGAAAGCACAAATAGGGCACCTATAACAAGAATAGCGAATACTATTCCCCATAACTCTCTTGTTTGTATTAGGATAGCGGCGTCTATCGCCAATCCTGTATACCAGATTGCAATTAATTGTTTGGTATTCATGTTTCGCCCTCCAATTATGGTTCCCAATTATAGATAATTCCTAAAAATCCTAAGTGTTTTTTAAAAAAATTTTGAGAATGTAAATCAATGTAAATGAATTAGCCATATTGTTTCATTAAAGAGTAGCGAAGCGGATGAGGTCCACGCAACCGTTTCGACTTAACTCCCACCAACTGCACGGTACCATAGGGATCTATCTGGGAGTAGTCTGCAGTCCATATTATTCTCAATTCTTAAGCCCTAAAGTTTGAGTTGATAGGTGAGGCTTCTGGAGACAAGCCTTTCAAGCGAAATGTTATGTACAATTTTGCCTAGAGCGTCTTTCTCTTATCGTCAAGTAGTAAGGCAATAGAGCATCGAAAACTTCCGTCACAGAAGTATTGATTTTTTTAACTTTAGATTTAAGACATTTGATAATTCCGGGACACTCCATATCCCATGCCTCACTTATTAATTCAGGAGGGAAGGGATTTTTTCTTGCCTGGATCAAAACATTATAAAAACTTAGATAATCTAGTAATGAATCTTCAGAATTACTTGGTAAATTCGGCATTCTGCCACGATGTAAAAGTAAATGTCTCGGTTCACGATAGGAATTTATAAGTCTTTCCAACTCTTTAATTTTAGCCGGAATTTCCGTTTCTCGTATCCAAACATTTTTTAATATGATATCGCGTCTGCAATTTTTTGGGGGATTTCCTAATTCAAAAACGGAGTTAATGAGAATTAAAAGAATGTCTAAAGTGCTGAAAAGAGTGGCAATGAAAAAGGCGTAGTGATACTGAATCCAGTCATATTGTGTATGAACAATCTCGTAGCCGCTAATATTGCAAGGGTAATTCTCGATATAAGTGATGCTTTGTTGTATACGGGATATTGCAGATGACACAGCAGAAGCTGAATAAAAAACTTCAATGTCGTAGATCTCGACTGGTGTTTCCTCTAAAGGTTTACAAGCATGGAAACTCCCTGTTTCTTTATATCCTTTCCAAATGACTGCTTGGGAAGCGTCCAATAAAGGCTTAAGATTATCGAGTAAAACTTCAAGTAAGTCTTTTTTCATTCCATTACCCATTTAACATTCCCCAATGTTCATGAATATCACTGTAGTAAAAAGCGATGTGTAACGTTTTCAATGTATCAATTATTCGCTTTAAGCTTGTTTTTTCGTTAGTTACCGACCTACCCTATTTGAGATGTCCTTACTCTGGCGAGCCATAGGGCTTCACATCAAAAATTCCCTTTTTACCGTTTGACAGCGTTACCTTTATTCGGTAATCGGAGAGAATTTCAAAGTCAATCAGGTCTGGAGTCATTATTATCCCTACTTCAGCGGTTCGATTTTAGGCGGTTCAGGAATCGGGTCGCCAAACTCCCGAGCCGTATCAATCCATAGGCGGATAGCCTCTTTCACATTTTCGAGAGCTAATTCCTCAGTATTCCCGTGAGCCATGCAGCCGGGCAACTCCGGCGCTTCCGCCACAAAAACTTCATCCTCATTGCTCCAGTATATGATGATTTCATACCTTTGCATCAACAGCTCACCTCCGAGAGAGACAATTCTTCTCATCATCTTTTATCAATATAATCACACGAATCAGTGGTTCAGACAATTTTTTCAGATAAAGTTCGAAAAATTCAAGCGGCGGCAATTAATCGTTGCCTCCACTTTTTTTATGGAGTAATTTACAATGTTTATCGTTTTACGTGAACCGGACAACCAACCAAAGAAAGCGTATGTTACCAGACCCATATCCATAGCGAAAGAGAACGAGGCGGATTTGCCATCCGCCAGAAAATACACCTGTTTTCCCGCGCCGAAGCTACGCCCGGGAGAGCGCAGCCGCCCAAGGGTGAAAATTCATGATCACCATGTATAGCTATAATATTGCCGAAGGCACCCTGGCGTGCCCGCAGATCGAAGAGCTGCCGGCGCTTTTCGAGGCCGAAAATGTCGATCTGTGGGTCGATCTCGAATCGCCCACCCATGAAGAAGCGGAGATTCTCAGCGCCGTCTTCGATTTTCATGAACTGGCCATAGAAGACTGTGTGGCCACGGAGAACGAGGAGGCGAAAATCGACGATTATGACAATTATCTCTTCCTGGTTTTTCACTCCATCCTTTTTAACAGCGAGAAACTGATTTTCGATTTCGATGAGCTCGATATGTTTTTCGGCGAGCACTACGTGGTGACCTACCACAAAAAACCTGTCATCGGCGTCAACCAACTGCGTAAGCGGCTGGAAAGGGACCTCGATTTCATGGCCCAGGGCACCGACGAGATCCTCCACGCCATCCTAGATGCACTGGTGGATAATTATGTGGCTTCAATAAAGAGGCTGGAGCGGACAATCTACAAGCTGGAGGCTGAAATCCTTGCCGAGGCTTCCCAGAAAACGTTCAACGAGCTCTTCCTGCTGAAACGGGGCCTTATCAATCTGCGTCGGATCATGACTCCCGCCGAGGAAGTGGTCGAACAGCTCGGCACCATGGAAAACGAGCTGATACAGGAAGAGAACAGGGTTTATTTCCAGGACATCCATGACCATATTTCCAGCATCCAGGGCCTTCTCCAATCCTACACGGAAATGGTCAGCGGCACCATGGATACTTATGTGAGCCTTACCACCCACCGTATGACCAATGTGATGCGGACGCTCACCATCATATCCACCATCCTGCTCCCGCAGACATTGATTGCGAGTATCTTCGGCATGAACCTGGACCTTCCGTTCCAGAAGAGTCCTCTGGGTTTCTATATTATCATCGGCATGGACGTTTTGATTACCGGGGGCATGCTCTGGTATTTCAAGATAAAGGACTGGTTCTGAGATGGAACCCCGGCAGAATCGTGATACGGTTGCGGTAACCGATCTCGGCGCCTACCGTGATAACCTGGCGAAAATCCTCCGGTATATCGGTCCGAAGGTGCTTCTCATGGCTGTGGTTAAAGCCAACGCGTATGGCCATGGCATGATTGAATGCAGCAGGACCGCGCTCCGGGCAGGCGCGTCCATGCTCGGGGTGGCCTACGCCGGGGAGGGAATCACCCTGCGCGAGGAGGGGATTACCGCGCCCATCCTGGTAATGGCAAGCGAATCGGATGAATATATCCCTGCGTACCTTGAGTATAATCTGACTGTGGGGCTTTCTTCATTCGCTGCGCTTGAAGCGCTCAGAAAGCACCTGAAACCTGAAACGCCAGCCTGCAGGGTGCATATAAAAGTCGATACCGGCATGGGAAGAGTTGGGTTACGTCCCTCTGAGGCGCCGCGGGCGCTGGAAATGATAAAAAATATCCCGGGAATCACCGCGGAAGGCATCTTTACCCATTTCCCTTCGGCGGACGAAGCGGAGCATGAGGATTTCTGCCGGGATCAGATAAGAGTATTTACCGGCCTTTTGAACGATTTAACGGCGAAAGGATTGCGGCCTCCCATCGCGCACATGTGCAATTCCGCCGGGACTCTGAAATTCCCGGAAGCGCACTTGGATCTTGTACGCACAGGCCTCATGTCCTACGGCCTCATTCCCTATCGCGGCAGCGAGAAGTGGTTCCCGCTTAAGCCGGTGCTTTCGTGGAAAAGCCGTGTGGCATTTATCAAAGAAGTTCCCGCCGGATTTACTGTTTCCTACGGCCGGACCTTTTCCACCAAACGGCCTTCACGGCTGGCTACAGTACCCGTTGGATATGCGGACGGTTACCGGAGATTTCTGTCGAACCGGGGAATGGCAGTCATCAATGGCGTGAAAGTCCCTGTTGCCGGAAGAGTCTGCATGGACCAGACTGTTTTCGATATAACCGATGCCGGGGATGTCAGGGTCGGCGATCCTGTCACACTTATCGGCCGGGATGGCTCCGCGTCGGTTACTGTGGAAAACCATGCAGCTCTGGGAGGAACGATCAGTCATGAAATTGTTACCGGAATCACCGGTCGAGTTTCTCGCGCCTTTATCCAAAACTCCTGACCGTATTACCGTGACCGGGGTGCAGACTCCTTTCGGTCCTTTCGTGATGGCCTCTTGTGGAGAAGCTCTCCTGCGGGCGCAGATGCATACTTCACTCCCTGCTTTTATTCAGGCTATTCGGGAGAAGTGGGATACCGAAGTCCGCATCGATGCCGGGCCGTTTCGGGAGGTGATTACACAGGTAGAGGAATATTTTTCGGGAAAACCTGTACAAATCCGGGCTGTGGTGAAGCCGCTGACAGATTCGGTTTTCACCCGCACCGTGCATGAATTTCTTGCCCGTATCCCATACGGAGAAACCCTTACATACCGTGAAATGGCTGAGGAGATAGGCAATAACCGGGCGGCACGGGCGGTTGGGGGAGCCTGCGGCAGAAATCCGGTGCTGCTTATCGTACCGTGCCACCGGGTTGTAGCCGCTCACGGGCTCGGTGGATTCGGCGCCGGGCTTGAGCTGAAAGAGCGCCTCCTCGATTTGGAAAAGAAATATCCTGCAAGATGATAATAATAATATTTTAAAATACTACTTGACATCCCCAAAACTCCTATTATCTTACTCCTACCTGCCTTTATATACGACACTTGATCTCCTGAATAAAATGTAGTTTTTTGAAAAAGACTCTAATGAGAATAATTATCATTTATCTAATATTGTTTCATATTTCTACTACACTAAGTTATTGCTCATTCGATATTAAAAAGATAAATGTAGAATGTGATATAATTAATACTTTTATATGTGATTTCAATAACGACCAAAATAAAGATATTATCACTCTAAAATCACCATTCTCTATTATTCTTTATAAGGGGAATGGGGATTTATCCTTCGATAAATATGCTGAATATACTGTAGATTTTACAAATTTTCTGATTTGTGATGATTTTAATAATGATGGTTATAATGATTTATTATTTAGAAATGGGATAATGCTTGGAGGAGTTGATGGAGTATTCGGTGAACAGAAAAGTGTTAATGTATACGGAGGGAATGCAATTTCTGCAGACTTTAACAAAGATGGGTTCCGTGATGTGTTAACGATATCAACCTTTGGCGATGAAATGCTTTTATTCATCAATAATGGTAATATATCTTTTTCAGTTCCAATATCCATCAAAATTGGTAGAATCAAAGGTATTATTCCTCTTTCAACCTGCGATTTTAATGATGATGGTTTTATGGATTTATTGATAGGATATTCTCTGCTAACTGATGAGTATGGAAATTATGTGCCAGAATATACTTATTGTACAGGCATTTTATTTGGCCCAATAAACGATGCGATTACTAGTAATTTTTATTCGCTATCAAAGAATGGGAAAAAGGGGAAAGTGTGTGATCTCAATAATGATCATTATCCTGATATAATTCTTATGGATAATATATTTGAAACATATTTAAATAATGGAAAAGGAATATTTAATTTAGCTTGGTCATATGAAAGCTCTGATTACAGATGGCAAGAGTCTAATCATCCTGTATTAATTGATGAAGATAAAGATGGCAAATCTGATATTCTTAGTTTTGGAAATAATACACCGGAAGGTAACTTTTCAAATAAGTATTCAATAATGACTGGAAAAGAAGATGGTACATTTAATAAAGAAGAGTTTTTTAATTATGATGGAAATGATGTAATTAATACAATAGTATCCGATATAAATAATGACAATAATGATGAAATACTTCTTTTGTGTACAGATGGAGTTTATATGTTAATATATGGTATAATAACAAATATAATATCAGAAAACGAACATATAATTATGAATAAAAGTTATGTCACCGTTTTCCCTAATCCCGCGAACCTCTTCACAACCATTACTTATTCAATTACCTTACCCTCGAAAGTAAGGCTGGACATCTTCTCGGTGACCGGCCAGAAAGTCCTTTCTCTGGTTGACGGTCATGTTAGCTCCGGTGTACATGCGGTGAAATTCGACGGCTCACAGTATGGTTCCGGCCTCTATTTCTACCGGTTCTCATCCGACAAATTCACCAAAACCGGCAAGATGCTGTTGTTGAAATAAACTCTCTTTGTCATTTCATAGAGCATTTTTGTTTAAAGCGCCTCATCATGGGGCGCTTTTTTATGCTCAAAAGGAATTGCAAAAACTCACCATGTTCACATATATTATTACACTGTAGATAAAATAAAATCGTGTTTGTTTAAAAAAAAAGAATAGACATAGAAATGCTATTATTATATCTGATGATTAGGATTCTATGAGCCTGAAAGATATTACCCTCGGACGATATATATATGGCACTTCTCTCCTGCACCAGTTGGACCCGCGCACGAAACTCGCGTCTATTCTATTGATCATGGCTGGTCTTTTTGCAAGAAATTCCTGGTATCCCCTGGAAATCGCCGGGCTGTATACGGCAATGGCGGCACTCCTGTCCGGTCTTCCGCTTTTCTATCTCATCAGAAGCCTTACACCGTTTAAATGGCTTATTATTCTTACTGTCGCGCTGAATGTGCTGTTCGTGGGCGGCCACATCCTGGTTGAAGCTCCACTTCCGTATGGCGGAATAACCTCAGAGGGTCTGAATAACGGCCTTCTTTTTGGCGCTCGCATAGCTCTCCTGGTGATTACCGCCTCACTGCTCACTCTGACAACTGAACCGGTTGTGCTGGTAGATGGGGTGGAAAAACTGCTCAAGCCTTTTTCACGGGTAGGACTGAACCCTCATGAAATAGCCCTCGCGATGGTAATCACCATCCGGTTCATTCCGGTTCTTCTGGATGAGGCGGTCAAAATCCGCAAGTCTCATGCCGCTCGGGGGCTGAGGCCGGTCGGGATTCGCGCCAACCTGAAATCCGTTTCTCTCCTGTTCCTGCCCCTTTTCACTTCTGCGGTGCACCGCGCCGAGGCTTTGGCGGTTGCCATGGAAAGCCGTTTGTACCGCAGCGATGTTAAGCGAACCAGATATAAAGAAATCTCCATGACCCGTAAGGACTGGGTTGTCCTGGCGGTGTCGCTGATGTTTGCCTTTATTATGGTGGTGTAAAAGCAATTTTTATTGCGTTTCTTTTTGAAATAGATGCCGAATCAAGTTCGGCATGACACGTGTCATCCTGAACTCGTTTCAGTATCTAATTCCAATCATTTTTCAAATTGACGTAAAACCTCACCCGCCCTTTGGGCACCCTCTCCTAATTAGGAGAGGGCCGGGGGGAGGTAAAAAATTGGAAATCATGCCATTTTGAACGCAAATTGGAATAAACACTCAATACTTACACAATTATTTCTTTCGTCATGGATAGAATCATACGCGGGGATTGTAGGGGTTCAGCATGCTGAACCCCTACCGAATGTAAAGAAAGAAATTTTATAATGCCGGAACGCACACTGAAAATAACCCTTGAATACGACGGCGCCCGTTTTTACGGTTGGCAGGTTCAACCGGGGAAACGCACGGTCCAGAGAGAGGTTGAGATAGCCCTCGGAAAGATACTCCACCATCCGGTGCAGCTCACAGTGGCGGGACGTACCGATGCAGGCGTTCATGCCGCGGGGCAGGTGATCGGATGCCGTATTTTTTCGGATATCGAGATCGACCGTCTGAAAAAGGCGCTGAACGGCGTACTCCCCCGTGATGTTGCCGTAGTCGAGATAGTCGAAGCCGCTCCGGATTTCCATGCCCGGTACGATGCGGTTTCAAGAACGTACCGGTACACGCTCTCCAATCGCAAGTGCGCTCTTGGCCGGTCTTATGTCTGGAAGGTTCGATACCCTCTTTCAAGGGAGCTTTTAGAGGAATCTACGAATCCCCTGGCGGGTCAATGCAATCTTCGGGGGTTTTCAAAAGAGAGTGAAAATGAAGATTATTCTACTATTATCTATAATAACCGGTGGATATTCACCGAAAATTTGATGATATTTGAGATAAGCGCCATACGGTTCTTTCACCATGCGGTACGGTGCATTGTGGGAAGCGCAGTTGAGGTGGGGCGGGGGAAAGAATCCCCGGATTTTCTAAAGAGAATTCTGGAGACCTGCGACCGTTCGCTTGCAGGGCCGACAGCTCCTGCAATGGGGCTCTGCCTGGTCAGTGTGGAGTATAATGGAGGAAAAGTAGATGCCGAAACGGTTTCACCGTTCCCGTGAAGCGGCAACAAGTTCTGCATGACACGTGTCATTAGGGATTTTCTTTTCCCTTTGCGCCTTTGTGACTGTTCTTAAAAGACTTGTGAAAAAGTCTAAATGCCTGTTATTTTCTTTTTACGCCGAAACTCACCCCCTAACCCCCTCTCTATCCTATAGAGGGGGAACCAGAAGGCTCGCAACGAGTTATCTCCTCTCTATTATAGAGAGGAGACCAAGAGGTGAGTTTAGAAAAAGCGGGGATTTTATTCAATAAAGTGTTTTTCACAGGAGTAATAAATGGATACATATCCTCCTTACGAAGATTATCGAGCCTTCAACCGGCCTAAAAGGAGATCGACTCTTACCCTGCTTCTGCTTTTTGTCCTGGGATTTGGCCTCGGAATGTTCTGGACAAGCCGGATTCAATCCACACAGAGAGTGGATACGGCGGTTAAGCCGGTGGCGGAGGCCCATGAACTGTCCAAAACCGACCTCCAGAATGCCATGAGCTACGACCGGCTGGTCATGGATGTAGCAAAGAAAGCCATGCCGGCTGTTGTTTCCATTCATACTGCTGTTTCCTTTGTCTATCGGTACAACGATCCTTTCTTCAACATGTTTTTCGGACCGCAGAGGGATGACATACCGGCTATGGGCTCCGGGGTGATTATCGGTCAGGACGGCATCATCATCACCAATAACCATGTCATCAGCATTCGAAATCAAATCGGCAGGCTTGATGTAATCCTTACAGACGGCAGGAAATTCAAAGCCAAGGTTATCCGCAACTTCCCGGAGCAGGACCTGGCGGTTCTTTCCATCGACGGCAATAATCTGCCTCACCTTGAAATCGGCTCCTCCGGCAGCCTTTCTACCGGGCAGACCGTGCTGGCCATCGGCAATCCGTTTGGCGACAGCATCACCGGCGGCCTTGCCGGAGGAGAGCCTACAGTCACCCGGGGCATCATCTCCGCCATGAAGAGAAACCTGACCATCGATACCGATTCCGGCATCCGCTACTACCGTAACATGCTACAGACCGATGCTGCCATAAATGAAGGCAATTCGGGCGGAGCTCTGATTGATCTGAACGGGAACCTGATCGGAGTGAACACTGCGATAATAAGCAAGAGCGGCGGATCGGTCGGTATCGGATTCGCAATCCCTTCGGATCGGGTGAAACTAATTCTCGATCATTACCGCAAGAATGATGATATCGGGAAATGGGATACCGGACTGAAGATTCAGGATATCACCCGTGAAATGGCCCGTTCTCTTAAATTCAAGGAAGAAGGCGGAGCGGTAATCTTAGATGTGAAACGTAACAGCCCGGCGGATAAGAGCGGACTGAAGATCAACGATATCATAACCGGGGTAAATGGGTTTACTATAAACGACTCGGAAGAGCTGGTCAGCATGTTCAGGGGGTCGGTGCCGGGAGAGACATTCACCCTGATTATAGTCCGCGGCGGAAAGAAGATGAACAAGGAACTGAAGCTTGGCGCCCAGTAATACAAAGACCGGTTGAACAGCTCTATAAAAAGAATTTGTATAACCTAAACCTTTGAAGTATATTTTATTCTTATACATGACGACATTTTTTTATTTCTTTTCGAAATAGATGCCGAATCAAGTTCGGCATGACGTCATCCTGAACTCGTTGCAGGATCTAATCATACTAAACATGCGCAATTATTTTTGTCGTCATACATGATTCCATGAAAATCGATCCGGACGGTATAAAACTTTTTGGCTTGTTTTTTGGCCTGGCGTTGTTTTGCTGGGGAGGATACCATTTCTTTGGCTGGACTGCTCTGAAATGGGCAGCAGGAATTTTCCTGCTTGCACTTTTTTTTGCAGTTTCCTTTTTCCGTGATCCCGAGCGGAACATCCCGCAGGGAGAGGGGTTCGCGATATCCGCCGCCGATGGTGTGGTCATTGATTCCGGCATGATAAAGGCGGATGGATTCCCAGAGCCGGGCGCCCTCCGGATCGCGGTTTTCATGAACGTAGTTAATGTGCATGTAAATCGCAGCCCGGTCGATGGAAGAGTAGTTGCTGTACATCATTGGTTCGGGAAAAAACATTCGGCGTATAATAAAAGCGCTGAGTATGAAAACGAACATGGCGACACCGACCTGGAAACGCGATGGGGCCTGGTTAGAGTCCGTCAGATAGCGGGTTTGATTGCCCGCCGGGTGGTGACGAGAGTAAAAGCAGGCGACGAACTGAAAAAAGGAGACCGTATCGGTATCATACGGTTCGGCTCCAGGGTCGATGTTATTCTCCCAGCCGATTTCCAGTCTGCGGTCAAACCGGGAGACCATGTGCGCGCAGGAGAGACGATAATAGCCCGTATTACCATGGATAAAAAACAGGGTAAGTAAAGGGAACAGGGGGAAATATGAAGATGTTTAGTATGAGGATAGTGATACCGAGCATGTTTACTCTTGGCAACCTCCTATGCGGATTTCTTGCAGTCGCCAATGTTGTCGAAGGAACAAGGGAAGCGCTGATTTCTGCGGCGTGGTGGATCATCATTGCGACGGTTTTCGACGCGCTGGACGGCAAGGTAGCCAGACTTACCGGAAGCGCATCCAAATTCGGCATAGAATTCGATTCGATTGCCGATGTGGTGTCATTCGGAATAGCTCCGGCGATCTTGTTCTACCGTTTTGCTTTTGCCGACGCCGGCAAAGTTTGTCTGTTCCTTTCGTTCATATTCCTGGCCGCCGGAGCGATCCGTCTTGCCCGGTTTAATGTGTCCGCGTCCACCGGCAGCAAAAAGTATTTCACCGGTATGCCGATTCCGGTGGGAGCAGGTATCCTGGCGTCGTACGTTCTCTTCTGCAACGTATGGGAAGGATTGAGCGGTTTTAATTTTGCTGTTGCTCTGGTCATTTTGACATCGCTTGCCATGGTAAGCCAATTCAAATACAACGTATTGCCGAAGCTGGGGTTCAGAAGAACAAAAGATATATTCTGGAGCATCTTTTTCCTGGGTATGCTTATTCTTATCGCATGTTTTCCCGATGAGGTTCTCTTTCCTTTCGGGATAGTTTACCTTTTTTCGGGTCCGATGAGATACTTTTCAGCTCCTGCATTGATCCATGTTTTTCATAAGGCAGACAATAACAGATTTTAGATAGAAAAGATTATGCCCCGGAGTTTAAATGAAATCGAAAAGTATCGGCCTGCTTATTGTTACTTTGTTTATCGGAATACTGATCGGAAGCGCGCTGGGGCAGCTTCTCGGTTTGTTCCTTCCTGAAGATCATATAGTGGCGCGAGCGCTTGTGGCGCCTTTGGCAGAATATATTGCAGGTCCCTGGGATCTAAATTTGATTATAATCGTCTTAACATTCGGGTTTAAACTGCATATTAATTTTTTTAGTATTCTTGGCATTGTAGGCGCCTGGTATTATCATAAATATTCTTACTGAGAATTGTCCTGCTTGCCGGGATTTATAGTGAGGAGGTAATAGATATGTTCGGACTCGGACCAATGGAACTTGTACTTATCTTTCTGGTGATTCTCCTTGTTTTCGGGGCGAAAAGAATACCGGAGATTGCTCACGGTATCGGCAAGGGAATCACGGAGTTTAAAAAAGCGGCAAGAGATGTCACTGATGAATTTGATTCTGGCGTTACTACCAACAATCCCCCGGTAAGGAATGAGCTGAGAGGCCAGAGAATTTCAGAAAAACCACCGCAGACTGCCGAACAGGTTAACTCCCCGGAGAAAAAAGAGGGATAAAAGGAATAAGAATTCAGGAGACAGAAGTCAGAATCCAGAATAAAAATACTGGAGTCTGGTCTTTTTACCCACAGGTCGGGTTTTCCCGGCCTATTTTTAAAAGTCTGACTAAAGACAGCTTTGTAATTCTGGTGGTCGGGAAATGAGGAGGCAGAAGTACTTTGGAGCTTTTTGAACTGACGGCCTGTGAGCTTGCTGAAAGAATTCGGTCCGGAGAGTTTTCCGCCGAGGAGGCTGCCCGGTCTGTTCTTGACCGTATCGAACAGATGGAGCCGATCATTCATGCATACATCACTGTCATGGGTGAAAAGGCGCTCGACCAGGCCCGTGAAATCGACCGGAAACTCTCCCGCGGCAAGGAGATCGGTCGGCTCGGCGGTGTTCCCATGGCGATAAAGGATTCCATCGTGGTCGCCGGTACCCGTACCACTGCCGGTTCGCGTATTCTCGAGAATTTTATTCCTCCATACAATGCGCATGTAATCGAAAAGCTCATCAGTGCCGGGGCGGTTTTTGTCGGGAAAACCAACACCGACGAATTCACCATGGGTTCAACATGCGAAACCTCCTGGTTCGGCCTCACCAAAAACCCGCACAACCTAACTCTGGTGCCCGGCGGCTCCTCGGGCGGTTCCGCCGCTGCCCTGGCGGCGGACGAATGCATCGCCGCGCTCGGCTCCGATACCGGAGGATCTATCCGTCAGCCGGCCTCATTCTGCGGGATTGTCGGAATCAAGCCGACCTATGGCCGCGTCTCGCGCTATGGGCTTATCGCCCATGCATCTTCGCTCGACCAGATCGGACCGATGACCAAAACAGTGGAGGATGCGGCGCTTGTGCTCTCGGTGATTGCCGGACACGACTTCTGCGATTCCACCAGTCTCGATGTGCCCTCGCCCGATTATGTGGAGAGTGTGAAAGCTTCGGTCAAGGGACTCAGGGTCGGGCTTCCCCGTGAATACCTTGGGGAGGGAATCGACCCGGAGGTGAAGAAAATCACTCTCGATGCAGTCGATATCCTGTGCTCGGAGGGGGTGGAAGTGATCGATATCTCCCTGCCGCACATGGAATATGCCATCCCCACGTATTACCTCCTGGCTACTGCCGAGGCTTCCGCCAATCTTGAACGGTACGACGGGGTGCGTTACGGTTTCCGCGCCCCGAAAGCGGAAAATCTGTTTGAAATGTACAGCAAATCCCGCTCCGAAGGCTTCGGAATGGAGGTCAAGCGCCGGATCATGCTAGGAACGTACTGCCTTTCCGCAGGATACTATGACGCCTACTACCGTAAGGCTCAGAAAGTCCGCCGCCTAATCAAGGAAGATTTCGACGCCGCCTGGGGGAAAGTGGACGCCATCATCGCACCCATTTCGCCTACTCCGGCGTTTCCGCTGGGATCGAAGTTGAATGATCCCCTCCAGATGTACCTGGCCGATATTTATACCATCTCGCTCAATCTTGCAGGACTGCCGGGAATCGCTGTGCCCGCCGGAAAAACCTCAAACCGGCTGCCGGTCGGAGTTCAGTTCATGGGGCGGGTGCTGGAAGAGACCACCCTGTTCAGCCTGGCCGGGGCGCTCGAGCGCCGTGTGGGCAGACTGCCGGTCGAAGGAGGGCTGTCATGATACGATATGTCCCCGCCATCGGGCTGGAAATCCATTCACAACTGGCCACAAACAGCAAAATCTTCTGCGGTTGTTCCACCGTATTTGGCAGCGACCCCAATACTCATGCCTGCGCGGTGTGTCTTGGCATGCCGGGGGTGCTGCCTGTGCTCAACCGTCAGGTAATAGAGCTCGCCATCCGCATGGCGCTTCTCACCGGGGGAGAGGTGCAGCGGAAGAGCAGCTTTGCCCGCAAGAACTATTTTTACCCCGACCTCCCCAAGGGATATCAGATCAGCATGTTTGAGCTTCCGCTTATCAGGGGAGGGCATATCGATGTGGTGACCGGGAAAGGGAAAAAGAGCATCCGCCTGAACCGTATTCACCTGGAAGAGGACGCCGGAAAGCTGGTGCATGCGGAAGGATACCCCGATTCATTTTTTGATGTCAACCGCTGCGGGATTCCCCTCATCGAAATTGTAACCGAACCGGATTTCGAATCGGTGGAGGAAGTGACCCGGTTTCTCGCCATTCTGAAGGAAATGCTGGTTTTCTCCCGCGCCTCCCGGGGCAACATGGAACAGGGCAATATCCGTGTGGATGCCAATATCTCCATACGGCCGGAGGGACAGAAGGAACTGGGAACCCGCACCGAAATCAAAAACATGAACTCCTTTGTCAATGTCGCCGCAGCCATCGAGCATGAGATCGAGCGCCAGATTTCCATGGTGGAGCACGGCGGCCGTGTGGTGCAGGAAACGCTTCTCTACGATCCGCTCCGCGGCACTGTGTCCTCCATGCGCTCCAAGGAAGATGCGCATGACTACCGCTATTTCCCTGAACCTGACCTGGTTCCGGTCGTGGTAGATGACGGCTGGATCGCCCGCATACGGGCTGAACTTCCGGAGCAGCGTGATGAGATGCGCGCCCGGGTTCAGCGTGAATACGGAATTCCTGCCTACGATACAGACATTCTGACCGCAGTCCCGGAAATCGCCGCTTACTACGAGGAGGTCATTCACGCCGGGGCGGACCCGAAGAAAGCATCGAACTGGGTGATGGGTGAAGTACTGAGGGTTTTAAATGAAACTCAGACCGATATCGCCGAGTTTAAAGTGAAACCTCAGATGCTGGCTGCTCTCATTTCCCTGATAGGCGAGGGGGCAGTTTCCGGTCTGATGGCCAAAACCATATTCGATGAAATGGCGGCTACTGGAAAGAACCCGGATGACGTAATGGAAGAGAAAGGGCTCCGTCAGATATCGGACAAGGATGAGCTCAGGCAGGCCGCACGAAAGGTTATAGACACACATCCCGGCGAAGCAGCCCGTTACCGCGCCGGAAAAACCCAGCTTATCGGATTTTTCGTCGGCGAAGTCATGAAGGCGACACGGGGCAAGGCAAATCCCAAAGAGGTCAATTCCATCATCACGGAGATGCTCTCATGAAGAGAGTTTTTATGCGTATTGCAGGCGGTTTCAGGATAATGAAGGCGAGATTATTACTACAGCCCCCTATCAATAGAGGGGGCAAGGGAAGTTGTTGCCCTATAGTCATTGCTGATGCGCAGGAACAAAAAACTGTTTCCTGCCCCCTTCGGGGGAAGGATGTCCGAAGGACAGGAAGGGGGCTGCTTCAAAAAATCTCGACGTATTCAAAAGGCTCCAGATTTAAAAAATTTTTACTATCCGTGTTGATCATCATGACCGGCGGCTTTTCCTTTTGCCCTGCTACTTTTGGGCGCAGTATCAACGACGGGATCGGCACTACAGGCTTTGTCTGGCTGAAAGCGGTGAGCGATGCCGAGGTATCCGCCGCCGGGGAATGCATTGCGGCCCGTGACGGGACAGCCGGAATTCTGGTTCATCCCGCGGCAATCGTTACCGGGATGGATCGTGGTACGATGAAACTGAGTTATGTATCCCATTTTGTGGACACCCAGTATGGTTCCATCGGCTATGCCAATAAAATTAAGGACCATTACCTGGGAGTGCGGGTAACCTATGTAAATTATGGCGATTTCATAGCTACCAACAGCTCCGGCGACCGTACCGGGAGTTTCACCGCCGGGGATATGGGAATCTCGTTCAATATCGGAAAGCAGCCCCGCGAGGATTTGAAAATCGGCGCCACTGTATCCTACCTGACCTCCAAAATCCAGGATTTTACCGCCCAGGCGGCGACGCTCGATCTGGGCGCCATCTATACTCCGCCGTTCGAGGGGCTGACTGTGGGGGCGATGCTCATGAATGTAGGGAAAGTATTGAGCGGATATTCCAGCAGCTACACCGACAAATTGCCCCTGTATCTGACCGTGGGAGTTCGTAAATCACTCCAGCATTCACCATTTACCCTGATGGCTGATGTCACGTTTCCCAATGACAGCGATATCTCTTTCGCGTTCGGAGTGGAAGCAAATATCAATGATCGTTTTTTCCTGTATGGGGGAACGAGGAGCCGCAGCGATGTGGACCTCTTGAGCCAGAAATCTAAAACAAACTTCTCAGGGGTGCGAACCATGGGTTTCGGTTTGAACCTGGATCGCTACCGTTTCAACTATGCGTACTATCCGAACAACGATCTGGATAATGTGCACAAGATTACTTTGAGCGCACAGATATTCTGAATTTATCCATTTCTTTATCGGGTTTGTAACGTTTTCAGAAAATCATCATTCAATTTAATTACAGAATCTATCCGCGCCTGAATCGCTTCATTTCTCGGTATCCGGTAATCGAGATCGTAGAAAGTGTTTACCCAGGTAGAGACAGTTATGGGATTTTTGTCTTTACTCTTCACCGCTTCAGGCCGGAGATCCCTCACAGTTTTTGCATCCGCGAAGTCGGTCGCGCCATTGACCACATTCAGTTCAAGGACTCCCATAACCCTTCCGCCATCCGGGCAGCGGGCAATGAGCGTTTTTCCGGTTTTTAAAGGTTCGAAAAATGGGTGCTCCGAGTTCTGGCTGTGTTCATGGGAATGGCTGACGATTACCAGATCTATTCCCGGCACATCCTGGACAAGTTTCTGAACGCGTTCCAGGTCCATGTAAGCCAGGGCGATAACCACATCTGACCTTTTTCGGAGTTTTTCCACTTCTTTACGGACGGTTTCAGCCGGATCGAGCACCTTGAGCGGAGAGGTTTCATCAAAAAAAGCCACGCCTGAAGAATTCTGATCCATGAAGCCGAAAATGCCCACCCTGAACGAGTCAACCGTCTTGACAGTGTCCGGCGGGAAAAGGAGATTTCCTGAGTTTTTCCAGACAATATTCGCCGAGAGCCAGGGAAGTCCGCGCTCTTTCATGGCAAGAAGGCTGTCCGGGCTGTTGGCCAAATCCATGCTGGACACGTTAGCGGCATCTATACCGGATTTTTTAACAACATCCAGGGTCAGCGCGGCTCTTCGCCGCGCATTGTCTTCAAGAGGAGGTGCGAGCTTGTTGCTGTCATAAAGCAGAGCGCCGGAATCGAGGATGAGGGCATTCGGGAAGTTCTCCCTGGTCTGGCTTATCAAAGTGGCCCGTTTGGCCAGTCCGCCTTTGGGTATGCGGCAGCCGCATACGTCGATCTTGGCGCCGTTATTTCCGGAATAGATGATGGTCAGTTTTCCGTTCTTCTGGGAAGAGGTATTCTGGGAGCAGGAGAAAAAAAGGAGGCATAAACCCACAGCTAAAGCTAATACACTATATTGCTTCATAGAGACTCCTTTTAAGGTAAACATATAAAAAGCTTCTGAAAAATCCTGTTTATTTTATAGATGCCGAAACAAGTTCGGCATGACCGTGTCACCCTGAATTTGTTGCCGCTTTGCGGGAACGATAATACCGTTTCAGGGTCTAAGCGAAAAAGGCCATTTTTCACAAGCCTTTTATAAAATAAATCTTGCATAATATACTGTAAGGACGCAGTCAGCGCAAGTAAAGCAACAAAGTGACTAAGCTCAAAGAAGTATCTTGTTTTCCAGAACCGCTCTTTTAAACGCGTGAAGCGCTCGCCCACGGTGGCTGATACGGTTTTTTTCTTTGAGCGGGATTTCGGCGAATGTCATGCCGAGCGGAGGATAATAGAAGAGGGGGTCGTAGCCGAAACCGCCCGAACCGGATGGTTCACGTGCGATCATACCTTCACAGATTCCCCGTGCGGTCCACTCGAAACTGTCGGGACGTACCAGCGCAAGCGCACAGACAAACCGGGCGATGCGCCGGACGTCCGGCGCATCTTCAAGCATCTTCAAAAGCTTGGCATTACGCTCGGCGGTGGTCGGGGCAAAGCGGGCTGAGTGGATTCCCGGGAGACCGGAGAGCGCATCAACCTCAAGGCCGCTGTCGTCGGCCAGGGCGGCAAATCCGGTGAAGGCGCAGGTCTCCCGTGCCTTGATCAGCGCGTTATCAAGGAATGAGGCGCCGTCTTCTTCGATGGGCGGCATGCCGGGGAAATCCGCCAGGGAAAGGATCTGAATGCCGCTACCTTCGAGGAGAGCTTCGAATTCGACCAGTTTCCCCTGATTGAGGGTGGCGATAACCAGCTTCCTGTTCATCGCAGCCCCAGTGCTTCTTTCTGAACGGTGATGATTTTACGGATAGCGGTTTCGGAGGCGTCGAGCATGGTATGCAGTTGATTGCGGTCAAATGTTCGGCGCTCTGCGGTTCCCTGCACCTCAACCAGGCCGCCGGAATCGGTCATAACGATGTTCATGTCCACATCCGGCGCCCGGCCGTCTTTGCGGGTAATCATGAGTCTTTCTTAGGGTTACTATGTGATATTTGAATTATCGCGTGTGAACGTTTCCCGGTAATCAGGCAGGTCGACCTTGATTATAGTGCACATCTCCACCAGCCGGGAGTGGACTCTTTCCTGGGCTACATCGGAAAGGACTCTTCCCTGGGGCGCTTCCTTGTACTTTGAAACGTGAAAATTTGAGGTGACTATGGTGACCCGTTCATCCGAATAGCGCGAATCTATCAGGTTGTACAGCATTTCCGATTCCCATTCGGTGTTGCGCTGGACTCCGAAATCATCGATGACCAGGAAGGGAATCTGAATAAGCTCATCCAGTATCTCGCCGGCGTTTTCCCCGGTATCGTTTGCAGTATCAAACGAATTTTTCAAACGCTGGAAGAACTGACGCGAGAGATCCACAAATTTTCCGGCGAGACCGTATTTGAGCATAAGTTCCTGGAGAATGATGGCGGCCAGAAGCGTTTTCCCGCTTCCGGCACGTCCCCAGAGATAAAAGCCGTTGTTCCATTTCGTATCGGGGTGAGTTTCGCGGATGGTGGATGTAATTCCCACCAGGGTATTGGCGGCAGGGGCCACAATCTTGAAATCCTCGAAGAACTTCCACTGGTATTTTTTCGGTATCTGCGATTCCTTGAACGCCTTTTTAGCCGAGACGAGCTTGACCCGTGCGCTCCGGCAGGCGCACCAGGAATGACCTCCCTCTTTCTGAAACATCTGATATGGCGGCACTCCTCCGCAGGCGCATTTTTTCAGGATGCAGTCGCAGATCACCAGGTCGCCGTGGGAGCCGGCTTTTATGTCACGGTCGTAACGGATACCGGAAGAGCCGCACACCTTGCATGTTTTCATTCACTCGCTCCTTGAAAAGAGGCCGCGCTCATGACGCTCCTTGAACTTGATGATAGAGTCGTATATCGCCTGGGCAAGCCGTTTCTGGTAGCTGATGCGGTTGAGCATTTTTTCTTCTTCCGGATTGGATATAAATCCGATCTCAAACAGTACGCTCGGCATGGCTGTCCTGGTTCCCGCGAGCACATAGAATCCAGCCTGTTTGACTCCGCGGTTTGTCTGACGGGTGGTTTTTAACACGTTGTCGAGGAGCACGCTGCAGAGGTCCTGGCTCTCTTTCAAAAACACGTTGGATGCCATATCGTTTTGAATGTCATTGACTATACCGGCATCGTTGATCAGTTTCCGGTACAATCCGGGATTATCTTCGTATTTTACCGACTCGTTTTCACGCTGCGCCACATCCTTGGCGTCCTCTGTCCTTGCCGCGGAAAGGAAAAATATCTCCATGCCTTCCGCTTCACGGTTCCGGCCGGCGTTGGCGTGAATGCTGATGAAGAGCTTGCCGTTGGCGCGTTTCGCCAGGGTCGCGCGCTGGTATAGCCCGACAAAAGTATCGCTGTTCCGGGTCATGACCGCTGTAATTTCCTGACGTTCATCAACCAGTTTTTTCAATTCTTTCGCCACTGCAAGCACCACGTTTTTCTCCTTGGTTCCCCCGGCGCCTACAGCGCCGCTGTCCTGGCCGCCGTGCCCCGGATCTATTATCACGGTGTTGATGCTCCACAATCGCTCGTCAGCAGGGGAGACAACTGCCGGGGGAGACGTCTCTCCATCCAGCTTCGGACTGAGAGAATCTACCACATTCTCAATACCGCGCAGGAGATTTGGGGAAAGGTTCCTGGCGCCCGGCGACCGCTTCTTGCGGAGCGAAATGAGAATATCCGGTGAATCCTCGGTCCGGGAAATATCATAACTTTCCATGTCCTCGGAAATATGGAAAGAGAGCTGTACTCCCTCGTCACGCTGGGTGAACCGGCTGTCGAGGACCATGCCTGCCGCCGGAACTCCGGGACCGATTGCCCGCGAAAAAGCGCCATCAGGAAAAATAAACGTGAGCCAGTTATACTGCGCCATCTCGGTTGAAAACTGCAGCGAATCCGAGAGGGAAATCCGGAGGAGCGTTCCCTGCGCGCGGTCATCGAGAGAAACTCCCAGAATGGAGTTCCTGCTGCCGACTGATAAAATTCCTTTCTTCCGACTGTCCCAGTTCAGGGAGATGTTCAGCATTTCGGAAAGCAGGGGCAGAATTGCGGACGCCGGAACATATATCGCTCCACGGATCAATCGCGCCGGGAATGCCAGATTCACCGGTGTATCGTTCACCTTCGCAGTTTTGGAAAGGTTGTAGACGGTGATTGTTTTTGTTCCCCTTGCAAGCGTCATGCCGAGGGTGACCGGATCATAGGAGATTTTTACATGATAAGTTTCTCCAATGTCCACCAACGAAATATAGGGAGTCTTGTCCAGGGTGATGAAGCTGAACGGGGTAAAATTCTCCACCTCTGCCGCCACAGCCGTCCGAACGGGTGCCAGGATAAGAGCCAGTGTCAGGAAAATTTGAAGCAGCCCCCTTCCTGTCCTTCGGACATCCTTCCCCCGGAGGGGGCAGGACATGAATGTGGAGCAAAGAACTCCCTTGCCCCCTTTAGGGGGAAAGGGACCGAGGGATAGGGGGCTGTAGTTAAAAACGAGTTTTCTTTTTACATATAACACGACTTTTGTAAAAGCCTCTAAAAATAGATAATTTACCCTTTTCATGATTGAATTACCTTCTTGCGGGCGCGGTCCATCTCACGCCTGGCTTCACGTTCGGCATTGTTATCACGTTTATCGTACTCGTGTTTTCCCTTGGCCAGACCCAGTTCAACCTTGACCCGGCCTTCCTTGAAATACAGGGAAAGGGGAATCAGCGTCATTCCCTTCTCCTCGATGCCCCGGCGCATACGATCTATCTCACGGGCATGCAGGAGGAGCTTCCGGTCCCTCTCCGGGTCGTGGTTATTGATATTCCCCTTTTCATAGGGACTGATGTGCATTCCGAGCAGCCACAGTTCGCCGTCTTTCACCCGGGCGTAACTGTCCTTGAGGTTGACACGCCCATCGCGGAGGGATTTCACCTCCGTTCCTTGAAGGGCGATGCCCGCTTCAATGGTGGACAGGATGAAGAAGTCATGACGGGCTTTGCGATTCTGAACTATCGATTTTGTGTTTTCCATATTAACTCACCCCCTGACCCCCTCTCTTGAAAATAGAGGGGGAAACCCAGGTGGATTGACATAGTATGTATAGATGCCGAAACGGTTTCATCGTTCCCGCGAAGCGGCAACAAGTTCGGCATGACAATTTCCAATGAAAATAACAAACGTGATCACCCTGAACTTGTT
>JAUYCD010000145.1 GCA_030692375.1 Candidatus Latescibacter sp.
GTGTATTGTTGTAGTAGCTGTGGTAATGTGGGAAAACGTGAAACGTTTTTCCAAGTAACTGTTGGAAAGTCAAAGACTTTTCAATGGTTACGTCATTTCCACAGCTTTCTTATTTTTTCATGATACTTTTGACAGTACCTAAGGATAGATGCCGAAACAAGTTCGGCATGACATGTGTCACCCTGAACTCGTTGCCGCTTCACGGGGACGATAAAACAGTTTCAGGGTCTATCAGATATGTAGATTATGTTGTTCCTCTTTATAATCTCTCTCACCTGGTTATCAGGGTCGACGACAAGGCGCAAGCCCTTCTGCCCTTTTGGCACGGTAAAGGAGAACCCGGCATGTTTGGGGATGAAATCCCGCGCCGAATCAAGAGCGGGGATATCACTCTCGGCGAGGTTCTTTCCGGCCCAGTCCACAAGACGTACTTTCACCGCCGGTGATTTGACGGACCCGAAATTATATGCTGCAGCGTTTATGGTATCGCCTTCCCGTGTAATATCGGAAAGCGCCAGGTCAGGCAGAGGTCCATAATCGGGCAGCTTTTTCGCAAGGCTGATTTTGAAAACCAACTCACGGTTGGGCCGCACCGGAACTGTAACGGTGGAAAAGCGCTCCAGCTCTTCGAGCCTGTCAACTATCTTTCCTTTTGCCTTGTCCTTCCCCTCATATTCAAGGGTAACGCGGTACAATCCATGCTTGATACGGTAGAGAAACCCTGCCACTTCCTGATCGGTCTCGGCAAAAGAATAGAAATGAGCGACCAGGCTGGTGTCAGTGGCGGACTCTACCCATTTGGGAATATCCGGGCCGCCGCCTTTTTCCCAGCTCACCGCCATGGTGAGACCTGCAAGCCACGGGCCGGGCTGACCGCCTATCATAACATGCTTGATATCGCTGCTGCCGGGCATATAGGAATAGTCCGAATACACATTGGTCTCGGTATAACGGAACCTGGTCACCTCGTTCATCGCAGGGGCGATTTCCTTCATCTTGGCGGCAACCTGCTGCATGGTGTTCGCATAAGCCGGGTACACGGGAGTCTCCCCCCAGTACCAGAGGAGGAAATCGCGGTCATACTTGAAGGAATTACCGTCTACGTAGTTTATGGGAGTCTGCTCCGGCTTTTCGAATCTCCAGGCGGTGCGCATGGAAATCAGCATCTTGTGCGGGTTTCCCAGGTCGAACAGCATCCCTTCGTACCGGTTACGGGTGAGATCGTCCACATGGATGTAATCGTTGGGAACATAGGTGCAATAGCCGTCGGCGAACATCTTCGTTTTCTCGATTCCGTCATTGATACGGTCGAATATCTTCCGGGCTTTTTCATCCCCAAGGTAAAGAAAAACGCCGGGGAGCCGTGAAGCGAACAGGGCGTCATCCTTCCATCCGCCGCCCACCTGGCCGTCGGGATTCTGGTGTTCCGCCCACCAGGAAACAATTTCGGAATATCCCTTGAGATACCATCGCATGAAGAATGCCCAGTCCGGCGACCCATCGGTGGAAGCTATGGGAACAGGAGGCCAGAGCTTTGGCGTGTTTTCCCAGGCATTCACCGTGCTGTATACTCCTGCTTTCTCGACATAAGGGATGAGGGTCAGCTTGAGGAGGGCGTTGGTGAGAAAATTATCCGGCTCGATTCTTTTGATGATGAGCGGGTAAGTGACAACATCATAGTACCCGCCGAAAGTCGGCGGATTTTCCGGATCCGGGTCTATGCGGGTATCCATCCAGGGATAGTACCAGGGATAGATTCGGGAATATTCTCCGAATGCCGGCTGAAGTTCCTTGAAAGCATACCGGCCGTCGGAGTCGGATAGAGGCGCTATGGCAATAGACACAGAAGACCTGTTCCCTCCTCCCGTTTCGATTTCTTCATCGCCGCTGAAAAGGAGATCGAGCCAGATACGGTCGCCGGGCGCCATTTTTATATCGGCGCAATCAAGCCGCACCCGAAGAGTGTCGCCTGAAGGGCGGAAATTCTCCAGACGGAAAACCACCGAAGTCCATATCCGGGCGGGAACTCCCGGATCATGCAGGCGCAAAACCGCGAAATCGCCTTCCCCTGCTTTGCGGACGAAAAGATTCAACTCCAGGGCGGTAACCGCTTCCGCCTGTTTCCAGGGATCGGTCAGCAAATTCAGGCGGGTGCATGCTCCGGGCGAGATCGATTGTCGTGTTTTGAAAGCGGTTTCCCGAATAGTCAGGATTTGGGCATTCCTCCGGTCATTCAGGGCGCGCATGGCATAACCGCAGCGGTTATCATCGGGGACAGCCCCGCCGGTATCGAGATAATAGGTACGGCTCAGACCGGGCATGGGAGAACTCTCAGCGCCGACATGGAAAAAACCGACTTCATGAATGCGGGTGTCGCCGGTAAGCGCCAGGTTGAGGCCCTCCTTATATCCCGGCGGGGACCCGTACCCTTTTAAAAGGGGAATGCTGAATCTGTCGCATGAGAGAGGATTGAAAGACGCCCCGAAGAAATGATTGGCTCCTTCCGGAACGGAACATACTTCCCCCCTGCTATCGCTGCCGCTGACGGCGAAAACCTTCACCCTATCCAGGTTGCCTTCCAGGGTTATATAGTTGACTGCGTTCCCACGGGGAAGCCGGAAATCGACTTTCTCCCCGTGGAAATCGGAGTCTCCGAGAATATTGGTAAATGTGGTGTAATCGAGCGGCCATGCCATTTCGTACTTGCCGTCCATGACATACGGGGCGTGGACACACCCATCCCCCGCAAATTCCGGGTATATCTCTCTGAAAGTTACCGTTCCGCTGTCACGGAGGGGTTTTACTGCAGGAAGTCGTGAGGTGTTCTTTCCGATGAAAGCCCGGGCGGCTATACGGCCTGCGGACCCGCTATTGAGTGCCTTCGGGGCGCCCGCATCAGATGGCGGACGATTATCATTCATCAGCCTTTTGATCTCGCCTGCCGCCAGAGGCCGGTCAAAAATCCAGAACTCATCGTAGGTGAAGCCGCACATGGGCATGTGAAAAAGACCGGGCATCTGGGTGGTCCACCAGGCATCGGCGCCCCAGCTGGAGGCGATTTCTTCGCTGTTCAGGAACAGGCGAAGCCCCTGTGCGCGGTCCCATGAAAGAGCCACATGGTTGAACCGGGAATCATCCCAGACCGGCTTCGAGGCAATGCGATGATACACATAACGCGCATCCCGCACATACGCCGAGAGGGAACGATCATTGTTAAGCTCGATGGCAAGAAGATATTTCTCATGCCTTCCGAAAGAGGAGGAAGCCTGAAAAAAAAGATACCCCGGTTCTGTTCTGGCGCCTTTGGCCCAGAAGGCAACACTTCCGCCGTCGGTGGTAAGCCGTCCCGTTCCCCAGATGTATGGTTCGAGGCGGCCTGATTTGGGGAATTTCTGCCAGTATTCGAAGCGGTGAAGCACGAGAACTTCCAGCAGGGTGTCCAAATCCCAGGTGGACATGGCGGTTTGTTCCACTTCCTTGCTGCTGAACTCGTTGGCATTCAGGAATGCTTTCCCGAATTTCCCGGTAACAAGGCTCAATTTCCGTTGTTCGATTGAAGGCGCCGGATATTTACCTGAAAAATCATCGCTCTTGATGAATTCCAGGGTCTCAAATGACAGATGATAGGTAGCCGGCGGCCGGATTGTCTCCGCCCCGTGAGAAGCCGCCGTTGTGTACAAACCTGCCGAAAGCGCCAGAATCAGTTCTGCAGTTCGCTTGAGGACCGCCATACATTCTCTCCTTCCAGACTTGGAACTTGCTTCAGCATCAAAAAATATCTCGTGGATATCGACAATTCATGCATGGAATCAGCAAAAGTGTTGCCGTTCGTATGATTATTGCTTATAATATAGAACTTAAAAACTCTATCCCGAAAGGAGTTTATTCCACATTCATGGAAATTTCTGTTTATAATCTCATAGTAAACGCGACAATTTTTACAAAATTTGTGCTCCTAATTCTCTTGGTTTTTTCAATCCTGTCCTGGGCAATCATGATCCACAAATACTTTTTTGTAAAGAAGTATAAAACAGAAATTTCTCAATTTCTGCTCACCATTTCCGAACAGACCGATATGACCTATATAGAAGGAAGTTGTGTACATAATAGCACAGGTAAAGCGAAAGCGCTTCCACTGCTCATCCTTAAAATGATCCGCTCCGCTGTTCAGGGCAAGCCTGTCCTTTCTCCTGAAAGCACCTTAAACGGCGCAATTATGAACGAGACCAACGACTTGCAGCAGGGGATGGGGCTTTTAGCTACTGCGGCGAGCGTCAGCCCCCTTCTCGGTCTTCTGGGTACTGTATGGGGCGTCATGTACTCTTTCATAAGCATCGGAGAGAAGGGCACCGCCACCATTGCCACTGTAGCTCCGGGCATTGCGGAAGCGCTCATGGCTACTATCGGCGGATTACTGGTGGCCATACCGGCCATGGCCGGACATCACCTGCTCTCCGGATATATCAACCAGTCGCTTGACCGTCTCGACCGCATAAATGAATTTGCATTGTCCCTGTTTACCAAGGAATTGCATATATGATAGTTCGGCGCTCGGTCAAACCGGAAATTAATTTTATCAATCTTATCGATGTCATGCTTGTGCTCCTGGTAATATTCATGATAACCGCACCGGCAATGCAGAACTGGATCGACCTGGATCTGCCATCGGCAAAGGCTACCAGGATCAATATTTCCGAAGGCATCGTGATATCTATCAAAAAAGATGGCAATGTTTTTGTAGATCGCGACAAGATTGCCGCCAGCGATTTTTCCCGCAGATTCCCCGATATTTTCAAATCTCATATGGGAGAGCCGGTATACATACGGGGAGATAAGGACGTTCCGTACGGGAAGGTAATAGAAATAATCGGCTTTGTGAAAAAAGTCGGGGGGGAAAATGTCGGCCTTGTGGTAGAGGATGAAGTAACGAAAAAATAACCCTGCTCCGGGTGTTGGAATATGTGGCGAGATATTATTCTGTCGGCATCAGGTCATGCTCTGGTTTTCATAACCCTGATACTGCCTTCAATGCTGAGCTCGAAAACCTTTACACCGGTGACGGTGGTAAACGTCAAGATGGTCCAGCCGCAGTCCATAGCGCCGCTTCTCGAGCGGATGTCGGAGATCGGCGAGCCGAAACCAAAGGTGCCGCAGGTAAATGTCAAACCCGAAAAACTGCTCCCGAACCCGGCAAAAACCCGTAAAGTCCAACCGGTGAAACGCGCCGCCGCTGAAGCGGAAAGCAGCACTCCGGCGGCCCAGACAGGGGGTAAGAAAAGCGAGCAGAATCTTCCCCCGGGCATTCAGACCGAGCAGGTTTTCAACGATAACGAATACCTCATCGGGATTATGCAAAAAATCCGGAACAACTGGCGTTATCCTTCGCTGAATGCTCCAAATATTAAAACGGTGGTTTATTTTCGAATCAACCGGGATGGCCGGGTAGACCGTGTGCTGGTGAAAGATAAATCCGGATTCATGAATTTCGACAGTTCCGCCTACGAAGCCGTGGTAAAGAGTGCACCTTACCCGCCGCTTCCGGAAAGCTATTCCGGGGATCAACTGGGCATTTATTTGAGGTTCAGTTATTAATCGAGATTATTCAAGATGAACCGGCAAAAAGTAATTTTTACATTATTTTCTAGTGTTGTTAAACCTCACCCCCTGTCCCCCTCTCCTAGTCAGGAGAGGGGGTAACTCTAAGCATTACATGTCTTTACCCTCTCCTAATTAGGAGAGGGTGGCCGAAGGCCGGGTGAGGTTTCGACAGAACTGAAAGCTTTGTAACACTTTTTGCCGAATCATCTATTCAAAGCTTTTGAACAAGGTGGTTTTCTTACCATTCAGGCATTTAGATCCTGAAACGAGTTCAGGATGACACTTGTCATGCCGAATTTGTTCGGGAACGATGAAACCGTTTCGGCATCTATCAACCAAAAAAAGGTTCTTCAAAGACTTCATGATAACTTGATATATTTTCTTGTACAGGCGGTATTATGGATTTAATTTTACATACTTTCCGGTTTTGGTTGTATAATTTTTATTTTCTCTGTATACTATTACTTGTCTCCATGGCTGCGGAAACTTCTGCGCAAACCCGGGATATATATCTGCAAATACGGGCCGGTTCCGCATCGGGCAGGATTGGAGTGGGAATCGAAGGGTTCACTTCACCCGACCCTTCCTCGCCTGTAAACATCGTGCGCGACACTTTGATCGGTGATTTAAACGGCAGCGGATTATTCCAGACAAGGGCGCTCCCCGACAGTATTGCATCTCTCAATAAAAGTTCATTCCTGAAATGGACTGAGTCAGGAGCAGCATATTATCTTTCCGGCGCATTGTCCGGAACGGGGAAATCGGTTGCGGTAAAGTTGTACGATCTGAAAACAACGCTGGTCACACTCGATGCGGAGTACCTGATAGACAGCAAGCGGCCGTGGTATACCGCTCATGTCCTGGTAGATGACATGATAAAAATGTTTACAGGCTTAAGGGGGAGTTGCGCTTCTCAGATTGCGTATATATCTGAATCCAAAGGCGGAAAGGAAATTTTCATAATCGACGCCGACGGCAGAAACATACATCAGCTTACCTTTTCAAGAACCATTAACTTATCGCCAGCCTGGTCGCCGGAAGGGCAGCGCATAGCCTACTCATCGTTAAACGGTACAAATTGGGGACTCAACGTCATCAATATCAATACAGGACAATCGCTGAATATTTCCCGCTGGGGAGGTCTGAACACCTCTCCCGCATGGTGTCCTACCAACCCGGATTTGATCGCTTTTTCGTCGAACCGTGACGGCAACACTGAAATATACACCTGCCGGGCGAACGGGACCGCGGTCAAACGACTGACCAATTATCAGGCGATCGATATATCACCAGCCTGGTCGCCGGATGCCGCTCAGATTGCTTTCCAATCCGATCGGACTGGAAGTCCACTGGTTTATGTCATGAACAGCGATGGTTCCAATATTCATCGCCTGACATCCACCCCCAATTCTTATGAGGACTCCCCCAACTGGTCGCCGCGGGGAGATCGAATACTGTTTGTTGTACAGAATGGCAGCGCATTTGATATAGCATCATCCTCTCCCACCGGGGAAGATTTGGTAATGCTGACTATGGGCGAAGGATCCAATGAAAATCCAAAGTGGTCGCCGGACGGTCTCCGGATCGTTTTTTGGTCCACCCGTCTGGGAGGGAAAAGTTTATTTATAATGAACTGGGACGGTTCGGGAGTTCGTCCCCTTACGAGTGATGGCAATTCTTTTTCACCATCGTGGGCGCCTGCCGTATCGGGAGATGACATACGGGTCTCCGGCAAGCGGTAAGGCAAAATATTTTAAAACTATTACGAAAGGGTGTAATTATGTGCAAACGTAAGATTCTCGCAGTTTTAGCTTTAGGATTTGCTGTATCTCTCGTGAATTTGACCGGCTGCGGCAAGAAACCGGCTCCCACACCCCCGCCGCCTCCTCCCGTAGTAAAACAGGAAGCGCCCAAGCCTGCGCCTGCCCCGGCGCCTAAACCGGTCGCCCCGGCGCCGCCGAAGAAGGCTGTCGAGGCGCCTCAGCCGCCTCGCGACCTGTCTTTCACCCCAATCTATTTTGATTTCGACAAATCCGACATCAGGTCCGATCAGGTCAGCAGCATGAACGGTGACGCTGATCTTTTCAACCGGTGGAAGACCATATCGGTTCGCCTTGAAGGGAACTGCGACGAGCGCGGCACGGTGGAATACAACCTGGCTCTCGGCCAGCGCAGGGCAGATTCTGTAAAAGGTTTTCTGGTCAATTACGGTATTTCCGACAGCCGGATCACCACGGTCTCCTATGGAAAAGAACGTCCCATTGATCCCGGTCATATCGAAGCGGCATGGCAGAAAAACCGCCGTGTTGATTTCGTAATCACCAACCGATAGGTCACTACTATGGCAAGACGAGATTCGTTACGGAAAATTTTCCCGGGGCTGGTTCTCGCCGGCGCAGTAATTCTCTTTACTCAATCCTGCGCCACAAATAAATATGTTCTTGCCCTGCATAATGAATCCATGGCGTGTAATCAAGAACTCGAATCCCGTCTTGCCGACCTTAAAACAATGATCGCTTCACTTGACAGTCTTTTCAGAGAGCAAAACAAACTCCTTATGGGTATGCGCGCCCTTTCCGGGACCCAATCCCAGAGCCAGCAACAAAATCTCTCCACCCTTACCGCTCAGATGGAAAACATCAATTACCAGCTCAATGAATTGAACCGCACTCTCAAAGCCATTCAACTTTACGGGGGTGCGGAACAACCACCTTCCGGCAAGTCATCCGCCGGAGCCGATACCTCAAAGACCGGCGCTTCTTCCGGACAACAGCCTTTCTCTCCCCAGGGGAAAGTAGATTCTCAGCAGATTTATGATCTGGCGATAAAGGATTTTCAAAAGGGAGATTACGAGATGGCAACCAACCGGTTTATTGCATTCCTTCTCCAGTTTCCCGATCATGTCCTGGCGGGGAATGCCCAGTTCTGGCTGGGAGAAGCGGATTATGCCCAGAAAAAATATGACCTTGCCATAAGCGACTACGAAAAAGTAATCAAGAATTATCCCCAATCGCCCAAGGTTCCCGCCGCCTATCTCAAGATGGGATTTGCTCAAATCGAGGCTGGAAAAAAGAATGAGGGAATTATCACCCTCCGGTTCATAATAAAGAATTATCCTAAAGCGGAAGAAGCAGTACCGGCGCGGGAAAGACTGAAAAAGGTAGTGGGAAAATAGTAAAAAAGCTTGCGAAATACTCATGTATTAAAGATCCTGAAACGAGTTCAGGATGACACGTGTCATGCCGAACTTGTTGCCGCTTCACGGGAACGATGAAAGCGCAGCGCATCTTTTAGCAACCGTTTCGGCATCTAAACACTCAAAACATATTCAATTATTTATGTCGTCATGTATACATTGACGAAATGAATTCAAAACAGCGCATGAATCTTCAAATTCCTGCCCACAATTTCTTTCCCTACCTCAGAAAATCCCTTTTTCAAGTTAGTTTCCCGTTACCATTTTTTTGATATTACGAAGTTTTTTAGTTATTTCGGCAATTCGGCGGGATTCTTCCAGTACAACGGTAAGCTTTTTTTTAATTTGAGGATCCATATCGGACTTTGTCATGAGAATCAGGTCAATATTTCCGATGATGGTGGTTAAGGGATTGTTGATTTCATGATAGATGGATGCCGCGGCCTGAACGAGAACCTGATATTTTTCCATTTCGACAATCCGCAGGTGCTGCTTTTCAATTTCTTCCCGGGCATTCACGAGTGCGACATTTTTTTCGAGCAGTCGTCTCTCATAGCGGGTGCGTTCAATGATATTGGCCAGTTGTCCTGCGATGATTTCAAGGAACTGCATGTGCTGCTCAGTGATGGCGTTCGGTTCACGGCGCCCGAGATTCATGACTCCGATCAGTTTTTCGTCTGAAATAAGCGGCACCGACCCAAAAGAGCGAATACCTTCGTGGTGTTCCTTGCGAAGACCGGGGATAAGCACCGACCGCCGCTGTTTGGCTACCCAGGCGCTGAATCCGCAACCGAGATCGAAATCGATGGTTTCACTGAGATTTACCCTGGTTCCCACGGTGGCTGCTTCTTCCAGTTTTCCGCTCTCTTCATTATGTATAAAGAGGCTGGCTGATTGGCAGTTGACCGCATCTTTCACTTTGTGAAGCGCCCGGATGAACTTTTCTTCAAGTTTGGAATCCGAACTGATGAGTGAACTGATCTCATAGAGAACCCGCAGCCCTTCGATGCCGTCATAACTTTCGGACATGACCTTCCTTTCTATAAGGCGTGTGAATAAGCCGGATTATCAAATAAGACACAACCCCCTTTTACTCTCCTTTTGAAATGCCTCCTTTTCTTTTATCGGAATATTTCACGGAAACCATGAGGAGGTGAACAACGTAATAAAAAAATATGTCTGCTTTTTCACAAGCCTTTTAAACTAAGGGGTAGTATATTTCCTCATAATACTATAGTATATCAAATGTGTCTCGCCAGAATTGAAAAATATTGGAATATTTTTCCATGGCATACACGGCAATACGGAGGCGGAACGATGGCGCATCGTGATTATGTCATAGGGATTGATTTCGGAACAGATTCGGTTCGAACGCTCATAGTGGATGCACGAAACGGCGAGGAAACAGCTACATCCGTACGCCCTTTCAGCCGCTGGAGTGAAGGCAGGTACTGCGACCCGGCGAAAAACCGTTTCCGGCAGCATCCCGCAGACCACATCGAAAGCCTGGAGCGGACAGTGCAGGAAGCCTTGAAACAGGCGCCTCCGGGCGCCTCCGGGCAGGTGCGGGGAATCTCGGTGGATACCACAGGCTCCACTCCCGGTCCGGTGAATCGCGAGGGTGTTCCGCTGGCCATTCTTCCTGAGTTCGATGAAAATCCCAATGCCATGTTCATTCTTTGGAAAGATCATACATCGGTCGCTGAAGCAGAGGAGATAAACCGGGTCGCACATTCCTGGGGCGGCATGGATTTTACCATGTATGAAGGAGGCATCTACTCTTCGGAATGGTTCTGGGCTAAAATTCTCCATGTCCTACGAGAAGACGAGAAAATCCGAGAAGCGGCTTTTTCCTGGGTGGAGCACTGCGATTGGGTGACTGCCCTCCTGACAGGGAAAACCGATCCCCTGCGCCTGAAGAGAAGCAGGTGCGCGGCGGGACACAAAGCCATGTGGCATCAATCGTTCGGAGGACTGCCTTCCGAGGAATTCCTCATCCGGCTCGATCCCCTGCTCTCCGGCTTGAGAGGCCGTCTCTATACGGAGACCTTCACCTCCGATTCAGAAGCGGGAAATCTTTCTCCCAAATGGGCGGAACGGCTGGGGCTTCCGGCGGGAATACCGGTAGGAGTCGGCGCTTTCGATGCCCACATGGGGGCGGTCGGCGGAGGCATCCGCCCGTATTATCTTTCCAAAGTCATCGGAACCTCCACCTGCGACATCCTGGTTGCCCCCATGGAAGAGATGGGCGGCAAGCTGGTAAAAGGAATTTGCGGCCAGGTGGACGGCTCGGTGATTCCCGGGATGTTGGGCATGGAAGCCGGGCAGTCAGGCTTCGGCGATATTTACGCCTGGTTCAGAGAGGTGATTCTCTGGCCGGTGAGGAACCTGGCCGGGTCTTCACTGGACACTGAAGAAATGGCCGGGCGGGTAATTCCCGAGCTATCTCGTGCGGCGGAAAAGACGCCTCTCGATGTATCGGGAGCGGTGGCTCTGGACTGGATGAACGGCAGGAGAACTCCCGATGCCAACCAGGCTCTCAAGGGTGCAGTCACCGGGCTGAATCTTGGCAGCACCGCTCCGGTGATTTTCCGGGCGCTGGTGGAGGCCACCGCGTTCGGTTCCCGTAAAATCGTGGAACGGTTCGAGTCCGAGGGTGTTCCCATCAAAGAAATCATCGCCCTTGGCGGTGTGGCGAAAAAATCGCCGTTTGTCATGCAGACTCTTGCCGATGTCCATAACCGCCCCATCAAAGTTGCCCGGTCCGAGCAGGCCTGTGCGCTGGGTGCCGCCATGTTTGCCGCTGTGGCTGGCGGCATCTACAAAACGGTCGAGGAAGCTGTCGACGCCATGGAGAGCGGATTCGAAGATAAATACATCCCGAATCTCTCCAGGGCTGAAATCTATTCCACTCTCTATAACAGGTATTGCCAGTTCGGGGAGTTTATCGAACAGGAAACGATGGGGAAAAGAGAGAAGACAGGAACAAGAATTTAGACATGATTTACAAGATTTACATGATTTTGATACTGTTAATTTATATTACGATGAAAATGCCGAAACAAGTTCGACTTTAATCTTGTTAATCTTGTAAATCCTGTCTAAATAAAGCTTTTGAAAGAAAAGACATGAACTCAATCGAAGATTTAAAACTACACGTCTGGGAAGCTAACATGGAGCTTCCGCGGCGCAACCTGGTGATTTACACGTTCGGGAATGTCAGCGGAATCGACCGTGACAGGGGCGTTTTCGCCATCAAGCCGAGCGGAGTCCCCTACGAGGAACTTACCCCTGAGAAAATTGTCATCGTTGATTTGGAATGCCGTGTTGTAGAGGGTGGACTCAACCCCTCATCCGACACAAAAACTCATGCTGTCCTCTACCGTTCATTCCCGAACATCGGCGGAGTCGCCCATACCCATTCCACCTTTGCCACCGCCTGGGCGCAGGCGATGAGGTCTATCCCATGCCTCGGAACCACCCACGCCGACCATGTCCCGGGAGAGATTCCCTGTACCGAGGTGATTTCCGACGAATGTATCTGCGGCGATTACGAGGAAGAAACGGGAAATCAGATTCTTAGAAAATTCGCAACGCTCTCCTATGAAGATGTCGAGATGGCGCTTGTGGCCTGTCATGGTCCGTTTACCTGGGGAAAAACCCCGGAAAAGGCAGTCTACAACAGCGCGGCGCTTGAGGAAATTGCGAAAATCGCTTTTTATACCACGCTCATTAACCCGGAAATCCAATGCCTGAAAGAAACGCTCCTTCAGAAACATTACTGCCGGAAACATGGGAAGGATGCGTACTATGGGCAAAAATAAAACAATTATTTGTATCTTATTGCTGCATAATTTCAATGACTCTTCAAAGAGGTTACGAAAATGTTAACCCAGGAAAAAGAAATTATTTTTTTTCAAATTGCTTTTGCATTACAAAAGCTTTACGAAACTCATGTATTTGAACCAATTCAAAACGCAATAAAGATATGGGGCAATTATGAGCTGCATTTTAATGCAGAATTGTCTGAAACAGACGTTGTAAAAAATGCAGAAAATATTATGAATATGAGGCCAACAGACTCTATTCTTGTTGCGAAAATGAATAAGGATGGTTTTTTTTCTTTTCCGGAAGAAACAAATTTAAACAAACAAATTAGAACAAGATATTGCGAATATGCATTTGAAGAAGAATTAAACGAAAAAGCAGAAGAGATAGAGAATATCGAAGAGCGTAATGCTTTTAAAATCAATTGGCGAGAATTTGTTCTCAGTAAAATAAATATTGATGAAATATCAAACATTGAATTACCTTTTTCACCAAGCATTGAAATTTCCCCAAGCATGTTTTATTATATAAATGAACAAATCGTTGAATTGTTATTAGGCGGTACGTGGAAAGAAGCTAAGGAATATTTTTTTGATATACTTTCGACTTATGAAGATGACGAAATTGTTCATGATATGTTATCTGGGGTATTCGATCTTGATGATTGTTATGATGGTCAAAAATATTGGGAAACAATTTTTAAAATGGAAAATATTAAGCTTTATGTTGATGCTGTGTACATTTCTTCAACTTTATCACCTCAGCCGGAGCGAATAATAGAAATTACCGGATCAAATTGTAGAAATTTAATTAACTATCATTTACGCGGGTTCCATGATGGAATTTATTGTCCATTACGCATATCAGAACTCATCCCGCAATTCATAATTCCAATAACAGTAAGTGAAGCGATTAAAAAGTCTGTCGAAATAATTGAATCACAAAATGATTTCGTAAAGGAAGCATCTATAAAAGAATCTCTCAAAGAATATAATGAAAACGGGTTTTTTTATGAAGCTTCGATCATTGAATATTTTTATCAAATATATCTCTTTAATACAAATATGCCTAGTTTTTTTGATAAATTAAACAAGAAACAAAAGGATCAATATAGACAAATACAAAAATTAAACTCCTCTTTACATCCTCCATTAACAGAAAAAGAACAAGAAAATAGTGATTATTCAACATATTTTCTAACTTATTTCAATTTTGTTAATACAATCATATCTTCTGTATTTGGTGATCGTATTACTATTTCAGATTTTGAAATAAATCGTGATATTTATAAGAATATTTTAAAATCAAGAATTGACAATTCGGATTTCAATGAAATAAAACAATATAGAAATAAAAAATATGATAATAGTGGCAAAAGATATCTCGATCTATTTATTGATATAAAGCACCCTATTAAAGTGAACTTGGATTATGGAATGATACCTATTTTCAACAAAAATACCGAAAAAGTTTTAGGTATTATTTTGAAATATAAAAAGTGAAGAATCCATAAGTTACATATAGAAAAAAATATGACCCAAGAATCCATCAGTATCAGGAACTACTCCTTCTCCATCGGGGACAAGCGCATCCTTTTTGATGTCTCGCTTTCGGTGAAAGAAGGAGAGTTCCTCTCCGTCATCGGGCCGAACGGCGCCGGCAAGAGTACGCTCATAAAATGCCTCATCCGCATAAACACCGGCGGAAAAGGGGAAATTTCTCTTGCCGGAAAGCCGCTGGAGTTATACAGCCAGAAGGCGCTTGCCCGCCTGCTCGGTTATGTTCCCCAGACTGACGGCCGCAGCCTTCCTTTCACGGTCGAGGAATTTGTCATGATGGGGCGCTATCCTTACCTGAGTCCATTCACCCCCATCAGTCATAAGGACGAACAGGCGGTGCAGGATGCGCTGGACATTACCGGCACCGGCCGCCTTGCCGAACGGGTCATGAACACACTGAGCGGCGGGGAACGTCAGAATGTCCTTATCGCGGCGGCTCTGGCGCAGGGCGCGAGGATTCTCCTCCTGGATGAGCCGACCACTTTTCTTGACCCGAAGCATGTTGCCGATGTTCATAGAATCCTGAAACGAACCAACCGCGAGCGCGGTTTTACCATAGTCATGGTGACACACGACATCAACGCCGCGGCGCTCTTAAGCGACCGCATCGCCATCCTCAAAGAGGGCCGGATGGCGTTTGAAGGCCTTCCCGGCGAGGTGATGCAGAATGACATCCTCTCCCGCATCTACGACAAACCATTCCTCTTTGTCACCCATCCGGTCACCGGGCAGCAGTTCATTGTCCACGAGGAGCCTTGAGAATGAAAAAAAAGGCCGTTCTCATTCTTCTGGCTCTCGGCTCAATCCTTATTCTGGCAGGCGCACCGATTATCGGCATGAAGAATATAGCCCTGGATCACATCTTCTATCCCACCGCCGGGGACATGGATTACGGCATCTTTTGGAAAATGCGGGTGCCGCGGGTGCTCACTGCTTTTCTGGCGGGTTCTGCGCTGGCCATAAGCGGCATGGCATTCCAGGCACTCTTCCGTAACCCCCTGGCGACACCGTTTACCCTTGGGGTATCGAGCGGCGCGGCATTCGGAGCGGCGCTTTCCATTATGTGCGGATTCAGTTTCTCATTCATGGGTATCTCCGGCATGTCGGTAGGCTCCCTGGCCGGTGCGCTCACCGCCATCATGGCAGTTTACGGATTCACCCGTGTGAAAAAAGGCTTTTCAACCTCCACCATGCTCCTTGCCGGGGTGGCGGTCAGCTTTTTCTTTTCCAGCCTGATCCTTTTTCTCCAATATATGAGCGATTTCACCCAGTCTTTCCGCATCGTGCGCTGGCTGATGGGCGGCATCGAAGCGGTCGGATACGATTCCCTTCTCGGCATTCTCCCGTTCATCCTGCCGGGCAGCGCCATCGTGTTTGCGCTCACCCATGAGTTGAACCTGTTCAGCGCCGGTGAGGATATCGCAGTCAGCCGTGGAGTTGAGGTGGGAAGGATGAAAACCGTCCTCTTCTTCGCCGTATCGCTTATGATCGGAGGAGTGGTTTCGGTCTGCGGCCCCATCGGATTTGTGGGGATGATGTCGCCGCACATTTCACGGCTCCTGGTGGGCGCCAATCACCGATACCTCGCCCCGGCCACCTTCCTGTTCGGCGGACTTTTTCTTACCCTTTGCGATACACTGGCCCGCATCGTTATCGCCCCGGCGGAGATTCCGGTAGGGATTATCACCGCCTTGCTCGGAGGGCCGTTCTTTCTCTGGCTTCTTCTGAGCGGAACTGCAGAGAAAAGCATGATGCGGTGAAGAAAAGGATGAAGGATGAAGGATAAGAAGCAAGGATGGTCTGAACCTCGATTCATGGGATTAAATGATTACCATGATGATATCTTTCCAATCAAGGTAATCCTATAATCAAGCTAATCAAGGTTCAGACATCTTTTTCTTTGCCACTTTGTAACTTTGTCACTGTTTTAAAAAAGAAAGAAATCAAAATAGATTAATCATACTCTTATGAGAACTGAACCTATTGTTAAGTCAATGCAATAAAGTTGGATTCATATTCCCCCCTTAACAAGGGGGGATGCCAAAGGCAGGGGGGATTTCTTCTTCCCAGCGAATAAAGATCCCACCGCCGCTTGAGCGGCGACCCCCTTTTTAAGGGGGTAAAAAAAAAGAAACTCCAGCACCAGACATTATCTGATTGACTTTACACTACAAAGAAAGGATGGATTCCTCATGCCTGCACATGATACTCACACATCTGATACTCTCGACCGACGTAGTTTTTTTCGTCGCCTGTCCCTGGGTACTGCCGGACTGGCTCTGATAGGCTTCTCCGAGTCACAGGGCGCAGTGATGAAACAGCGCGGCTCTGAGAAAAGCACAGTTTCGTTCCTCACCGGAAAAGACCGCCGCGAAATGATTTACCAATCTCTGAAACCTTTTGAAAGGGAAGTGCGGGAGGCCATCGGTGACAAACAGGTTGTTATCAAGATCAACGCCGGTCTCGCCAAGCCGGAATATTCAAGATGCTCCACCCATGCCGACCAGATCCGCGGCATCATGGACTTTCTGAAACCCATACATGACCGCCAGATAATTATCACCGAGGGAACCGCAGGGGCGGAATGCAGCGCGTTCATCGGATTCGAGAACTACGGCTATCTCCCCCTCGAAAAAGAGTATAAAGCCAGGCTCGTGGACGCCAATGACCAGCCGTTCACGCTCCGGTTTATCCGTGCGGCCAAACACCATCCCGAACCGGTCAATATCATCAACATGTTTACCGATCCGAATGTATTTCTCATCTCCGCGGCCCGCATGAAATCTCATAACGCCGTTGTGGGAACATACTCTCTCAAGAATTGTGCCATGGGCGCGCCGGTCTGCCATTACCGCGACAAGAACAACGAGAAATCGAAGATGCACGGCGGCGCGGGTTCCAGCGGAGGCCGTGAACTGAGCTACAACCTCTTTCTCGTGGCGCAGATGGGGGTGCAGCCTGATCTGGCGGTCATCGACGGCATCGAAACCATCGAGGGCGACGGCCCCTGGGACGGCACCGTGGTCGAACACAACGTCGTTGTATCGAGCACCGATTTTGTCGCGGCTGACCGTCTCTGTGTGGAGCTGATGGGTATAGACCCCAAGTACATGAAATACCTTGAATGGTGTTCGAATGCGGGCATGGGGAATTTCGACCTCGCCAAAATCAAGGTGAATGGCCCGGATTACCGTAAACACATCATCAAATACAAGATGAACAAGAATTTCGACTGGCAGGTGGCTTGGATTAACGAGAATTTTGGGGGAAAAAAGTAACACTCACCCAACTATCCCCTTCTCCCTCGCTGCTGAGGACGAGGACTTAAATCCGTACGCAGTGATTACATTGGACAATGAACACTGCTCTGCTTCGGCTGGATCGATAGCACTGTCAAAAAAATTGATGAGGACAGATACGCTCAAAGATTCTCTATGCGAAACCCCAGGACCCCTTACTCGCAAGCGAATAAGGAACGGCTGAGGGAGCTTGTCAGGGAGTGCAAGGTCGTCGATGAAGTTTTAGCGACCTTGGGGGACATTTTAGAGGAGCAGTTTGAAGTACCGACGGACATCCTGGAGGCTGTCAAGGCTAACGAGGCAGCCTGGAATAACTTTCAAGGGTTCTCGGAATCTTATATCCGTATCCGCATTGCGTTTATAGACGGGGCCCGCAACCGGCCGCAGGAGTTCAAAAAACGACTGCGGTACTTCATCGAAATGACCGAGAAGAAGAAACAATTCGGGTTCGGCGGAATAGAGAAGTATTATTGAAAACATGAATCTGGAAAAGGAGCTTCTACCATCCATGCACGGTTATATCCAGGTTTACACCGGGGACGGCAAGGGAAAAACAACCGCCGCGATGGGGCTGGCGCTCAGGGCGGCCGGTGCGGGACTCCGGGTGTGCATCATCCAGTTAATGAAAGGCGCGGAGGCGGGCGAGATTGCCGCTCTCCGGAAACTGGGCGACCTGATTACCGTTCGGCTGTTTGGGCGCGCCGGGTTTATTGAAGGAGCGCCGGACGAAGAAGATATCCGGCTCGCACGCGAGGGACTGGAAGAAGCGGAGAGGGCTGTTGTTTCCGGGGAATACAACGTGGTGATTCTCGATGAAGCGAATGTGGCGGTAAACTTTGGATTATTTTCCGTTTCCGACCTCCTGCGGCTGATGGACAGAAAGCCGGAGCGGGTTGAGCTGGTTATCACCGGACGGAAAGCCGATCCACAGGTCATCGAGCGGGCGGACCTGGTCACTGAAATGAGCGAAATAAAACATTATTATCATAAAGGCGTATCAGCGCGGAAGGGCATCGAGTTATGAATGGGAGTCATACAGTAAGGAGTTGGAATAGTGTTGGATGGATAATAACCGGATTCATCCTCTGCATCCTCTTTATGGCAAGCGGATGCCTTGGGTTCCGCGGCGCGCAGAAAAGCGGCTCTGCGAAAACTCAGGAAGCTGCGATCGGGCCGGACAAATGCTCCCGGTGTCATGAAGCCTGGTCTCATGCCTTCGACTACTACCGCGGGTGGGACCGTTACGGCTGCATTTTCAGCGGGGAAGAGATTACAGGCGCTTATGACCCCTGGTTTTTCCCGAAACTGAAGAATACCGCCCGGGAATATTACACAACCGAATGGTGGAACAGCCGCGACAGCTATGTCTGGCCCAACGACATCGCCGAACGTGCCTTTTCATTGAGCATTCTTGCCAATAAAAAGAGACTCCCCTCTGTTCCAGCCAATATCGACAGTATCAAGACCAATGTCATCGTGGTATCAAAAGCAGGAAATGAAGACGCCGTCACCATTCAGGAGGGTATCAACAAATCCGAACCCGGCGGCGCCGTTATCGTCCGTAAGGGGATATATAATGAAACGGTTATACTGAAGGAAGGCATTCGGCTGCTCGGCCAGGATCCTTACACCACGGTCATCAACCCCGAGAACCGCGGGCATGCAATCACTGCCGCCAATCGCTGCCTTATTTCAGGATTCACCATCACCGGAACAGGGATCGACTATTCACACAAACGGTTAAATGCCGGTATCTATGCCCGGGGATGCGACAGTACTCTGGTAATAACCGGAAATATTTTTAAAGAGAACGGACTGTTCGGCGTCATGGTAGAGGGGGTGCTGGACAGCCTCCGGAATGCGGAGTTTGACGCCGCGCATCCCGGAAATACTTCGGATTACGGTGACCGCTCGTATCTTTCTTACGCCAATCCGGTCATCGCCGGGAACACCTTTTACCGTATCGGGCAGCGCGCTGTTTTCCTCCTCCACGGCCGCTCGGAAATATTTAACAACATCTTTATCGGAAATGTGAAAACCATAGGCATGGAGCGTCACTCAAGGCCGTTCATCCACCACAATGTCTTCTATCTTAACAACATCCCTATGGCCATCAACCGAAGCGAACCGATTATCTGCAACAACATCATGTACCACAACCAGTGGGGCCAGCGCATCCTCAAAGGCGCCAATCCGGTTATTTTCGGAAATGTGACCTGGGAATCTCCCCACTTCCGCGATTTCGACGAGAGCGGCCGTCCGGTGCGCTACCGCCCCATCCCCGGAACAGGCGAGTTGGAGGTCGATCCCCTCTTTGTCGACCCGGCGAAAGGCGATTTTCACTTCCGCAGATCCTCAACTCTGCAAAAACAGACGCTGGGACTGCAGGCTGCCGGCATCATGCGGGATCCGGGCATTCCCCAGCCGCCTCAGGTGGCCTGCGAGGGATCGTTCGGACGCGAGGTGCTGGCCCTCACCGATGATATCCTGGAGCTGATCAGGAAAGTTGATGCCGAACAGGCCAGAATTCGAGATGTGGAAGCCTCCTACCGCATAGAATACGAGGGATATCTGGAACCCAAACCAGGCTCTGACGGGAAGGTGGAGCTGCTCTTTTCCGGGGACAAACCGGCGGTGAAAGTGAACTACGAGGTTTCGGAGTGGACGATGAAGGGAAACAAGCGCTCGAAAAGCTACCACGAGAAGGTGACAGCCGGCGCCGATGAATTCACCGATACCGGCGCCATCCGTTTTAACGGAAGCTACCTGGAAGTAACCGGAGGAAGATTCGCCGCCGATTTCAAAGGGAAACCAGACGTCTTCTTCATGGGCGACCGTCCTTTCCGTGAAGCGCCCCTGGGAATCTATCGCGACTACGATCAGTACTATCAGGGGTCAATCGGACCCATGGGCACTTTCTTCAACGGTTACCTGCGTGTGCTTGGCGGGCGGATCGAAAAGAAAAAGCAGCCGGTTGACGGCCATCCCTGTATTGTGGTGCGCTATCCCCATATCGGGAAGGACCAGTATTTCCTCTTCTATCTCGATCCGGAGCTCGGTTACAAACCCCGTAAAATGATCCACTTTTACAATGAGAAGCCTTACCGGGTGATAGAGTCCTACCGTTACCTTCAGTTTCCGGGGAATATCTCCATGCCGGTATACCTGACAGTCACCGATTATGCAGTCGCCGGTCCAAGTGCAGGAAAAAAAGTGGGTACATGGAAACTCGAGGTCAACGAGAACGGCCTCCGGGTAAACGGGAAAGCCTATATAATTCAAGGGTTCAACGGGGGTAGGTAAAAAAACGGGGCATGTTCAGCCCCGTTTTCTTTTCCTCTTTTTTTCTTTTCTTTCCCTTTGGACTTTGGACTGTCCCATTCCTCTGTGCCTTTGTCCCTTTGTGCCTTTGTGCCTTTCTTTTAGAACTTATAGCTGGCCGAGATAGAGAAGAGGTTGGCGGAGCTCTTGTAGGTGCCTGTTCCCACCGGGTAAGTGCCTTTGACCAAGCCGTTCAAGGTGTTCATGTCCGTTGCGTCCACGATGTTTAAAGGTGGAGCTACATCGGTGTACCCCACGAAATCGTTCTTGTCGCGGCTGGCGAATTTCAGGAACATGTAGCTGAAATCAAAGGTAACGCCGCTCACGGTGTATCCGAATCCGGCGGAGTATCCGGTACGGTTGGCATCGGGCAGCTGTGCATCGAAGGTGGCATCGGGAACAGGATTCTGGTCGTAGAGCAGCCCGCCGCGCAGCACCAGGCTATTGTTCCAGTCATAAGAGGTGCCAAGTCTGTACGTTTGAGTGTTTTTCCAATCTTTGTCCTGCACAATCTGAGCGGCAGGAAGCTTCTTGCTGAGATCGATAACGAGCTGGTCATAGCTTGACCACCCTACCAGATTCACATCTGCTGATGCATCCCAGGAGTCGGTGAACTTGTAAAGGAGACCGAAATTGAGCATGCTCGGAAGGTGCAGGGTGGTTTTGCCGTTTTGATTATAAGGCAAACTGGCCCTCAAACCGTTTAAAAGTGCAGTATTGGTGGCTTTATCGCTGCTCACAGTCTCAGGAAGGTAGAAATAGGCTGTGCCTTTTTTGTATTTCACATCAGTTTTAGCGCGGTAGGAAACACCGAATTGCATATTATCAGAAGGCTTGAGCAGGAGACCCAGGTCATAATTGAATCCGCCGCCCTCTCCGTTGAGAGAGAATTGGGTATCATATACCGAATTGGAGATAACCGCAGGATTTTTCAATGTGGAATAGAGCTTCAACCCGGTATCAACCATTTTTCTGATGTTTGCGCTGGAATACACAAAGGATAAACCCAATCCAAAGGTCACCATCTTGTGAAGCTGGATCGAGGCGGTCGGATTGAAAAAGATGGTAGTAATCTGAGCGGATGTGGAGGTATATCTTCCATTCCAGGTGGTTCCCCAATCGGTTCCCAAACCAAAGGGCGAGTATATGCCGACTCCCCATACAACTTTGGAATTGCTCCTATGGGCGAAATACACCTGCGGGGGGATGAAAGTCTTCTTGTCGGCATCGATCGATACGCCGGCGCTTTCAAATTTGTGAATGGGAGTAATAGGGGTAAGACCCAGGAAAACTTCGGTACCCTGGACATAGTCAAGACCGGCAGGGTTGTAGAAGATGGCGCTCAAATCCTGTGACCGGGCGGTCATCGCCGCCGAGAGACCCATCGCCGCAGCACCCTGTGTTGGTATGGCCAGCCCTGAAGCATACACACTGCCTGCGGAACCGATTAATGCGAACAAAAGCAGAAAGCCCAACCTCTTCATACTACCTCCTTGTTCAAAACAGTTAAAGTCATTGAAACAAAGGAAATCTGGATAAGTATAGCTCTCACGGTTTGCTCTGTCAATTGAAAAATCGTAACGTGATTAGAATAATCCGGGTATGTCATTAGATAAGGTTCGTGATCGTATTTAGAGATGCCGAAACAAGTTCGGCATGACACGTGTCATCCTGAACTCGTTTCAGGATCTAATCTGCAATCACGGTACAATATTTTCAAAATTACTTTCCAGATGACATAACCGGATAGAATATTGTCCTGAACCTTCCCGGCTGAAATTAACCTCCATATTTTCTATATTTTTCAGCTACTTCGAAGATTCTGGCTACATTTTCGTCCGGGGCGCCGTAGTCCATATTGATACAACAGATTCCCACCCCGGATAAATCGCCGGCTTTTTCAAGAAGATTGACCATGTCTCTCTCCACCTCATCCGGTGAACACGTTTGAATCTTGACCGGAGAAAGACGGATATTAAAGAAAGCATCCTTGATCAAACTGCGGCAGTACTCGATTTCCGCGCCCCATCCGACATCGAAGAAACAAGCTTCTTTCACCTTCGCATATCCCGGGGCCACCTGATGCATATTATCACCGCAATGGTGAATCCCATAGGGCTGTAGGCGCGCGGAAAGGGCAAGTTCGTGCGGGAGAAGAAACTCCTCGTATGTTTCATTGGAGATCATCTGAACCGAGCAGTTGGATTGCAGATTAATGGCGGGATCCACTTTTTCAACCGAACGGTTGACCGAGATGGAAGTCGTTCCTGTCTCCGCACGGATCAGGGCAAGAACCTCGATGATATTCCGGTTCATTTTGTCGTAGATACGGTGAACCGCCGCGGGATCGTCGTAATAGGCCAGAAAAATTTCATGACCTATAAGGTCGAGCGCCAGATTCTGGAGATTTCCCCAGCCGATGTCTCCCTCGACATACCCGAACCGGTTTTTCAATTCCCTGATCAGGCTAAAAAGATCCCGGAAATCGGGATTACCCATCGGATCGGGGGCCGGCATGGCATCCAGCTCCTCCAGAGTCATGTGACGGGATTCCACCACCGGGCTGTTGTTTTCATAGTAGCGGATGGAGCACCCCCAGAGCGATGAAACCATGAACCCGGCGGCCAGGTGAACCGGTCCGATAACAGGTCTCGGCGCCGGATTTTCCTCGCCATATTTAAACTGTCCGAACCGTTCCCAGAGAACGCGGCGCATTTTCATCTCGTCTTTCACACGGCGGTCGGGATCGAAAAAAAAGGCGCGGTCGAATGTTATTCCCGCATGATGATACCACCAGTTCGGATGAAAAACGATTTCTACCGGCAGAAAGGTTCTGGATTCTATTCTCATATATACCTCATGTTTCTTTACATGGCGACAGATATTATTGCGTTTTTTTTCAAAAGATGCCGAAACGGTTGCTAAAAGATGCGCTGCGCTTTCATCGTTCCCGCGAAGCGGCAACAAGTTCGGCATGACACGTGTCATCCTGAACTCGTTTCAGAATCTCATTATGCAATCGCAACATTATATTGAATATATGCTCTATCCGTCAAGAAAAAAAGGTTTTGTGGCCATCCCCCATTTTTTATTCGGCGACAGATATGCCATATCACTTATCTGCTCTTTATGTAAAATCCCCCCGCCGCTTAAAGCGGCGACCCCCTTATTAAGGGGGTAAATGCTGCCTGACAACATGATTCCCCCCTTATTAAGACGAGGGCGACAAAAGGATAATATTGACATAAGTTATTATAAATAAATAAAATAAATGAATATTTAGCTTGACATGGCGGTTTAGATTTATTATACTTAAGGTATTGTTATGAAAGGAGATAAAGCC
>JAUYCD010000146.1 GCA_030692375.1 Candidatus Latescibacter sp.
CTTGCTTAGATTATTTACGTAACAAAACTTTTTTTATCCCAAACGATGAAAGTCCCCCTTCGGGGGATTTAGGGGGCTGCCTCTCAAAGAGTTATCTCATTTTGCACTGCAAAATTTACCAACTAATTTGGAGAAGAGCCACATTTCAACACTTTTCAACAAAAGATAAAAAGTAACAAAAAAAGAAAATTACTACTATCACTGTAAACATTTTTTAGGACTTGACACTTTATGCGGCGGGGGGATTTTATCTAAAGAGCAAATAAGTAATAGGGCACATCTATCGCCGAATAAAAAATGGGGGACGACCAGACACCTCATACTCCTTGATAAATCCCCGATATCCCATTATCTTCCTATAGGGACACTATCCACCATAACTTCCGGCTAAAAGTATCCAATCTGTTCTAACAATGAAAAGCATACCCGATGCTGCCATTTCCCTTGATTCTTTCCGCAGCGCTTGCTGCAGTGGTGGTTACAGCCAACGGCGCCGAAGCACGTCAGGAAACAACTTCACCGGTAAAAATTCCCGGCCTGGTCACCATTCAGGGAGGAGCGGTCCGATGCGTCCCGCCGGCGTGGGCGGTCATGCAGCGCCGTCTCATCCGGGCGATGAACGAGGCGGCTCCCCTTTACCTCGAACGGTTCACCAGCCGCGGCGGTGAGATGACTTTACACGGCAAACTCGACGACGACTATGAATGCTTCAACTCCTGGCCGCTCTTCTACGCAATCGGGGGCGGTGAGGAAATTCTGGACCGCAGCCTGGAAGAGTGGAGCGCCATAACCCGCCAGTGGTCCTTGCGTTACCAGAAAAGTGTCCTCAAGGAATTTGTCGCGCAGAACGACATGCTTCACCTCAGCGAGGGGTACCTGGGATTCCAGTATTTCGGGCTCGCGGACCCTTCCCTCACAGAGAATGTGGAGCGGGCGCGAAGGTTTGCAGGATTTTACCTGGGAGAGGACCCGGATGTCCTCGACTGGGACCCGGCGCGCCGGATCATCCGATCGCCCATCACCGGGAGCGCCGGCCCGGCGACCGGGAGCTCATGCGACTATGTCCTCATTTACGGCCACGCGAGTCTTTTCCCGGTGGTGAAGACCCTTGAACCCGGCTGGGAGAAGAATCCGGCCCGCCATGCAGAGATACAGAAGCTCTATAACGAGATCGTCATATCCGGCGATGTGCCGATGAATCTGGCTGTCACCGGTCTGGTCAGCCACGCTTACATCCTCACCGGGGACGAGAAGTACCGGAAGTGGGTGCTGGAGTATGTGGACGCCTGGATGGAACGGACAAAGAAGAATAACGGTATCATCCCGGATAACACCGGGCCGGACGGAATCGTCGGCGAGAAGCGGAACGGACAATGGTGGGGGGGATTTTTCGGCTGGAGCGGACGGTATTCGGTCGAGATGATATTCAACAGCCTTATCACCGCGTCCGAATGCGCCTGCATTCTCTCCGGCGACCCGAAATACCTCGGATTCCTCCGTTCCCAGGTGGATATGCTGCTCGAACGGTCGGTAGTGAGAGACGGAAATCTCCTCGTGCCTTACAAAGCGGGACCGGAAGGCTGGTATGATTACCGGCCCTTCGGCGACTACATTTTCAGCCACCTCTGGAAGGCTTCCATGGACATGTCCGACTGGGACCGGGTCGAGCGCATTCGGAACGGGAAGCGGAACGGCCCCTGGGAGTATGCCTACGCCGACTCACCCAATCCGCCTCCTTCGCCAGAAGCAGAGATGTGGCGGCCGGACAGCACCCTGTTCGACTGGAACCGCGTGCTCTCCGACCTCAGGGGAAACCAGCACCGCCGTAATGAGGCGCCGCACCTGGGATGGCTTGCGGGCGCCAATCCGGACTGGCCCGAAAAGATTCTCGCCGCCGAATACGAAAATGTCGCGCTCGCGCTCGAACGTATCAGGAGCGGAAGCTGGGAGCACGAGTGGAAGAGCCAGACAGTACTCCTCCAGAACCCGATTTTCACCAACGGACTCGCCCAGATGACCATGGGCGCGCCGTTCACCTGCTATAACGGCGGACTCCTCATGGCGCGGGTGCGGTATTTCGATCCTGACCGTGCGCGGCCAGGCCTTCCCGAAGATACCGCGGCGCTTGTGGAAAAACTCAGCGCTGACCGGACGGTATTCTCCCTCGTCAATACGAACCTCCGTGAGACCCGGAGAATGATCGTACAGGGCGGCGCCTACGCCGAGCACACGTTCACCGAAGTACGTGTCTTGCGGTCGGCGGCGCGTCAGGACTCTCCACCGGTTCCCGGCGGCCAGGTCTATTCGGTCAACCGTGAGTTCTTCGCAGTGGAACTTCCGCCTTCGAGTATGGTCCGGCTCGATGCGGATATGAAGAGATTCGTGAACCGGCCTACCTACGCGTTCCCGTGGAAGCGGGCACGGTGATATTTCTGAAACACGTTCGGCATGACCGATGCGCTGTCACCCTGAACTCGTTTCAGGATCTAATTCCAATTGTTTTTCAAATAGACACTATCTAACCCGGATTATTCACAAAATTTTTACGCCTTACTCTTAAGTTCTTATATAATAAAATGATAGAAGAATATTTACCTTAATTTCTTCAAAATTGAATTATTTTCGATGTAACATATGTTCACTCTATCTGTAATTTCTTTTTAGAAAAATAGGCGGTGATAATTCTTTAATACTTTTTCATTACTTCTTGTTATACAAGAGGATAAGCTTTATTTTGTAATATATGGTAAGTGATTGATATTTATGTAAAAAATTGAAATGACAATTTTACGAATAATCCGGGTTAACATGGTAAATATAATAACATATAAGTGCAACATAATTAGGAAAAAACTGTTACACTTTGTCTTTTAGTCTTTTAAGTCCCCCTTTGGGGGATTTAGGGGGCTGTAGTTTTGAGGCTTACAAAAAGAAAATCCATTTTTTATGAATAATCCGGGTTAAAAGGCTGCCTCTCAGATAGTTATATCATTATTCACAGGTGTGTTTGACAAGTTGCATTACGGGTTCAATCCGCTGAACCCCTGCTGAAATTTTGACAGGATTAACAGGAGTATCAGGAATGACTTCACGCGAGAGAGTGCGAGCTGCCCTGAATCACCGTCAGCCGGACCGGGTTCCCGTTGATTTCGGCTCCACCATGGTCACTGGTATATCGGTCAGTGTGGTTTTACAGCTCCGGAAAGCTCTCGGACTGGATGGTCCCGATGCACGGGTAAAGGTCATCGAGCCCTACCAGATGCTTGGCGAGATTGAAAACGACCTCCGCCGGAAGATGCATATCGACTGTATCGGGCTTTTCGGAACAAAAAATATGTTCGGGTTCGAAAACAAAGACTGGAAGCCCTGGACCATGTTTGACGGCACCAGGGTGCTCGTTCCGGGTCTTTTCAATACCGTGCCCGATGAAAACGGCGATATTCCCATGTACGCCTGCGGCGACCGAACCTATTCCCCCTGCGCACGGATGCCGAAGGGAGGATTCTACTTTGATTCGACCGTCCGTCAGAAGCCCATCGATGACGATCATCTCCGGGTCGAGGACAACCTGGAAGAATTCGGCCCCCTTTCCGAAGAAGAATTGGAGCACCTCCGTAAAAGCTCCGAATGGCTCTACACCAACACCGGGTATGCGGTGGTATACTCCATGCCGGGAACTTCTTTCGGAGACATAGCCTTTGTGCCCGGCCCGGGGATTAAAGACCCCCGCGGAATCCGTTCTGTAGAGGAATGGTATGTTTCCACCGTGATCCGCAGAGATTATGTCTACGAAGTATTCGAACGGGAGTGCGAGATCGGCCTTTCTAATCTCGCCCGTGTCAGGGAAGCAGCAGGCGACCGCATCGAAGTCATTTTCATCACCGGCGCCGATTTTGGCACCCAGCGCGGGCCGTTCATCTCTCCGGACGTTTACCGAGATCTTTTCATGCCCTTTCACAAACGTCTTTGCGGCTGGATACACCATAACACATCCTGGAAAACGTTCATGCATTCCTGCGGTGGAATCCGTCCCCTTCTTGAAGATGTGATCGAAGCCGGATTCGACATTATCAATCCGGTGCAGTGTTCGGCAGAGGGTATGGATGCGCACATGTTGAAGGAGGATTTCGGCTCGCGACTCACCTTCTGGGGCGGCGGAGTGGACACACAGAAGACACTCCCTTTCGGAAGTCCGGAAGATGTATACCGTGAAGTGAGCGAGCGCATCCGGATTTTCAACCGTGACGGCGGTTTTATTTTCAACGCAATCCACAACATTCAGGCAGGCACTCCGGTGGAAAATGTGCTGGCCATGCTGAAAGCCATCGAGGATTCGTTTTGAAAGAGGAAAAATACCTGATATGAAACGCATTGTATTTTTCAGTATCATCCTCTTGATGTTCCTTGGGAATGTATATGCCCAGTCCGGTCTCCAATCCGGTCTCAATGAGAAGGAACCGGCAAAACGTCAGTTGGGCGCTCCCCTTTATCCGAGGACGGTCTTTATTCGAACCACTGCCGGCCTTGACCCCTATTACGAAACTGCCGAGTATATCACCAGCGATGATGTAAGCACGGTACTGGGCTATTTTGAGACAAGACTCCCGAAAAAACGTGAGATCATATACGAGGACAAGGATACTTATCTGGTCATATTTCTCCTCAAAACCTGGTCACCCTTCCCCGATAGGCCCCCAAAGGAGGCTCTGAGCCAATTGGAACGCGAACCGAATGTCCAGCTCCGTGAATTCCACGAAGGGCCTTATGCTCCCCTCATAGAATACTTTGACCGCAAGCCCGGGGGAAAACCCAAAGCCGATGCCCTCCGTGAAGGCCGTACCATGATCCTTTACACCTATCGGATTTCGGAAGTGGACAGGAGCAAGAGCAGGCTGATCGGGGCATGGAAAGAATCCGACCGTGATCTTGCATATTACTGGGGAAGTATTCTGGAATTCAGAACGAATGGAACCTACAAATTTACCTTCACCGAACAAAACCTCAAAGCCATGGCGCAAATACTCGCCGGCAGGGAGCCGTTCAAAGATATGGGAAGTGATGCCGTTCAGAAAATCCTCGCCGGGAAAAACCCTGAAACCGGCGCCTTCGCGATCACGAAAAATGTCATCAGCCTTGAATCGCCGAACCCTGTGGACGGTGTGCAAAAGAAAAACGGCCTGGCGAGTATTGGGAATGCTTCCCTGTCGCTGGAGCTGGTCAACAAACCCAAATTGGTATTCGTCCGGGTGCCGGAAAGTAAACCAGCGCCTGGAAAGAAGAAATAGAACTCAAAAAAATTATAGATGCCGAAACAATACATAACGACAAATTTTTTGCGTTTCTTTTCAAAATAGATGCCGAAACGGTTGCTAAAAGATGCGCTGCGCTTTCATCGTTCCCGCGAAGTGGCAACAAGTTCGGCATGACACGTGTCACCCTGAACTCGTTTCAGGGTCTGAACAATACTACATCAACTTTTTTAAGATTTTTATACTTGTCTTTTCGAAAGGACCGGCAATGCCAAGAATAGTTTCCGGATTGGCGGCGTTTTTTGTACTCCTGTTTCCGCTGACTGTGCAGGCGAAGCTTCCCGAGTATACAGTCATGCGCGCCACGGGGAAGATCGTTATCGACGGTATCCTTGATGAAGCCGACTGGGCCGCCGCCAAATCGGTCGGCGATTTTCAATTCCCCTGGTGGAAATCAGGTGACAAGGAGCAGACCGAAGCCAAGATGCTCTGGGACGACAATTTCCTTTACCTTTCATTCCGCTGCCAGGACAGGCGCATCTGGGCGGACCACTGGGACACCAATTCCGCCACCTGCCTCGATGACGCCGCCGAAATCTTCTGGAATCCCAATCCTCAGTCTGTCGGCGGCTACAATATGTTCGAGATGAACTGCATCGGGAATGTGCTCAGTGTCTGCAACGACCTGAAAAAACCCATCTTGGAGAACAAAATCCTTCCCCCGCACATTGCTCATTCGCTCAAGGGCACGCTCAACAATGACAGCGATGAAGACAAGGAATGGATGCTCGAGGTTGCCATACGGTTTTCCGATTATCCCGGTCTCTTCGACGGGAAGGCGCCAAAGGACGGCGGCATGTGGCGTGTCGGTCTGAACCGCTGCGGCGGCAAGACGAACGAGCAGTTCAGCCAGTGGAGCCCCTCGCAGACTCCGGCGCCCAATTTCCATGCCCCGAAAGACTTCGGGAAGATATTCTTCAGTATGAAGAAAGTACGGTAAAAAAAATATTTCTCGGCATTTTATTGAGTGTTTAGATCCTGAAACGAGTTCAGGATGACACGTGTCATGCCGAACTTGTTGCCGCTTCGCGGGAACGATGAAAGCGCAGCGCATCTTTTAGCCCGGATTATTCATAAAATGTTTTTTCACATTTCATTAAAGGGATTGATCCCCTCTGCCTGTCGGCATCTCCCCTTGTTAAGGGGAGAATTCGCCACAAGCATTTTTTATCTTTCATTTTTTCTACCCCCTTC